>JBKEAX010000098.1:0-14012 GCA_047972825.1 Hyphomicrobiaceae bacterium
ACTCGAAACGGCCCATGAACTGGCTTGTCAGCGCGATTTCCGGCAACATGATGAGCGCCTGCCGGCCCTGAGCCAATGCTTGTGACACCGCCTCGAAATAAACTTCCGTTTTGCCAGAGCCCGTCACACCATCAAGGAGCGATACGGAAAAATTCCCCGCATCGACCGCACTCTTCAGCGCCATAACGGCCTGATCCTGATCTTGCGTAAATTCATTCTGCTTGTGTTCCGGGTCGAGCCGCGCGGGCCTGCGCTCCGGCACCACAACTTCAACCAGATTGCCTGATGCAACTAGGCCATCTACCACACCGGTCGAGCAACCTGCCTCTTGCGCAAGTGCGGACTTCACGCGGATCAGTCCATCAGCAGCCTGGTCGAGCACCCGTTGCCGCGCCGGCGTCATGCGCGGCGGGTCGGCAGCATCTTCAACATAGCGCACACCAAAGCGTGGCTTTTCCGGCTCGAACACGGACTGCGCACTCATCATCATGCGCAACACCATGCCCAACGGAGCCAGCGTGTAGCGCGCGATCCACTCCACGAACCGAAGCGAGATTTCAGGCAATGCTGGAACGTCCAGCACACATTCAATCGTTTTCATCTTGGCAGGGTTGACCGGCTTGCCCTCACCCACAGCCTTGTCCCACACAACGCCAATCCGCCGCTGCGGCCCGAACGGCACCATGACGAAAGCGCCAGGGCGAATCCCTTCCGCCCCCGCAGCCTGCGGCGTGAAGTAATCGTAGGTCTGGTCAAGCGCCACCGGCAACAGCACAGGAACCGGCACACGCAGCGCTGTCGGTTTGTCATCACCCAACTGGTCTAAGAGACTTTCCACCCACCCCGCCGACGGACTTGAAGTTAAACAAAAGGAACTGAAACACCTGAAAGCAGCCTGATACATGATGAATTGACGAATACAGCCAACCCTGCGGCCCAGTCCCAGACATCCAGGAAGCATCACGAAGCGAGACGATGATCAGATCGCAGTCCAATCTGCCGATTGTTCCATATAGTCGTACCATGCACAGACCGCACGGCCGTCCCACTTTAAAGCGATATGGCGCTCCTGAATCGGAATGTCGACGACATCGGGCCAGAATGCAGCCAAGCATTCACCCCCAACGTCTCGAACGCTCGGATACACAATACCATTACTACCACCTTGTCTCAGTTTTCGCGCAAACGCTTGTGGTTCGGCATAACTGGAAATATCGGCATTCAGCAATTCACCCCAGCGCCCTTTGCGAATGTCGTGCATCGTTTTATCGATACTACCCT
The DNA here is from genome assembly GCA_047972825.1 of Hyphomicrobiaceae bacterium. Taxonomy (GTDB): domain Bacteria; phylum Pseudomonadota; class Alphaproteobacteria; order Rhizobiales; family Hyphomicrobiaceae; genus JAEUMD01. Next base: position 1,282 of record JBKEAX010000098.1, read on the forward strand.
TGTAGCAACGATAGTCAGCCTCAAGTGGAACATCCTGTGTACTGGCATAAAACCGCCCCATGTGAAACGCCACTTCCTTGAGCGCCGTCCTGAAGGTGTGGCCCGCGTAGTAGACGCCAAAAGTGCCATCGGAAAACCGGGTTGGCCGCGCCGGACTACAGTGCGTGAAAGGGGCCATGACGATTGAAGCGCCCGGTCCAGAGACGCGGCGCGCCTTTGGAACCTTGCTGATTGACCCTGCATCTTGCCGCAACCTGGGGTTTGTCATGCCCTCAAGCTCAATCAACGCCTCCCAGTCTTCGGGCGGCGCAATCCTTTCAAAAAGATCAATTGGTGGAAACCGCGTGGGAACCAGGCGATACGTTGCCTTCCAACGAATTCGCCGAGCTGGCACCTTGGCCATCTCGGCATCACTTGGCTGCGAGGCTTGTAGCGGCTTCCCAGTCACCAGCCCCCTCGCACACTGTCTAGATAGTCTCTGACAGCAGCCAGATCAGTAATCTGGCCACCCATCATGTGTTCAAGTGCCGAACGGCCACCGAACGCAAGGTTGGGCCTGGCCACCCAGCCGTCAGCAAGTTCCGGGTGCTTATAGAGAACCTCCAAAGCCCTGAAGATTCCCAGCACATGGCTTAGCCGGGTTGCCAGATCGAAAGCGTTGTTGATACGGCCGATATTGCCGTTGCGCCAATTGTAGAACGTTTGCTTGGAAGGTTGCCCAAGCAGCACCCGCGCTTGCTCCTGGCTAAGCCCCCACTTCTTTGAAATCTCAAAGAACGCACGCAAACCTGCGGCGATGCTATCCGCACTGGCCTTTTTCACGGTTGACTTGGGCAGCTTGAGCGATGTTACAGGCATGACGCTCTCCATTGAAATTCAATATTAGACTATTCTTCAAATAAAGTCAAATATTAGACTCTGCCGGGCAGAGCATGTTCAGCCGAAGTGTGCGCGGTTCGGCGTGAAGAGCAGGCCCAAAATAAAAGGAAACAGAGCGCGTGCGCGATTCCATGAAACCTGAACGCGATCGAGCACCACCAGTTGAGCAATAACCAAACCCGTAGCGCCCGGCATTTCTACCGGGTGCATGACGGCAAACCCTCACACAAGTTGGCTGTATCGCTACTTCAGCACGCTTGGCGCATAATTTGGCGCATCATCACGTGCCGCCACCGGACACGACCGCACCAGATTCCGGAAATTACTCGCCCGCACATAATTGCCGATCGGCAGTCGCCTGAGTGGCGCCGGAAAACGCAATGCGCCATTCCGCGACGTTAGCTTCATCTCATCCACGCGATGCCGCCCGCGCGTTACCCACGTCGGCACAAAGCCCACCGCCGACACATGCGCCTGCGTACTCGAAACGCGGGTAAGTTCCAGCAAGCCGATAATCCCCGTGCGCTGGTCATCACTCACCTGGTTTGAAATGAAATTGCCGGTTGAATAAACCACAAGGCCTTCGCGCCCGTCCGCAGTTGCGACCTTCTCCCAGCCTTGTAGAACATGTGGATGCGTGCCGATCACGGCCGTCGCGCCCGCCTCAATCACCGCGCGCGCATAGGCACGGTCTGCCAGCTTGGGCGAAGGGGATTTTTCAACGCCCCAATGCGGAGTCAGGATCACAGCATCGACATCGGGGTCCTGTGCGTTCCAACGGATTTCCTCGAAGATCTTTTCGCGTGAGGTATAGCAGTTCAGCGCCTGCTTCTCCCGGTCCGGCATACCATTGGTCGAATAGGTGCACGAGATCCAGGCAACCGTAAAACCTCCAGCCCTGGTCTTTACCGCCCAGCGGCGCCCTGGATCCGCATCGCTGCGCCGCGTCCCTGAAAATGCAAGGCCCTCCGCGTCGAGCGAATCGACAGTCCTGTCAAAACCGATGCGGCCACGGTCGGCAGCATGGTTATTGGCGGTCGACACAACATCAAAGCCACTCTCTTTGAGATCGCCGACAAGAGAACGGTGATAGTTGAACAGAAGCGAGCCGCGCGGCGCTCCATAAACACGCCCATCCCACCTGCGGCCGGGATCACGCACGGTCCGCCCGCCAGCCGTAACGCCTTCGGCCACGGACCCTTCAAGATTTCCGTATGTTAGATCCGCTCCCTTGAGCACGGGAGAAAGCGATTGCCAGAATTGCTTATAGGTTCCGCCCGGAGTGAGCGCCTGCCGCTGCAGCGAATTATGAAACAACAGATCGCCAACCGCCGCGATAATAATCCGCTCCCCGCCCGAGCACCCGGCACGGAACGTCATCGTCTCGCCGTGTGCCATCGCCGGCGTCATGGCAAGCACCATGCTGGCGAATGCTGCCCGCATGCAGCCCACCGGCATTGCCAAGCCCCCGCACCGCATAAGAGCCATGGCGCACTCCTTACGCAATCTACGCAACAACACACAAACCAAACCATCAACCTACCGGTTCAAGGTCCGGACCCTAACCAACAACGGAAGCAGAAAAAACACCGCCCGAAGTTGTATGTCCACACCACTCAAACACGCATGTCAAACCAAACAACGCGCCCATGAACCCCCGAGGTCGCCAAAACAACCACTCGCCCCCTTCCGATCCGCAAACACCAAATGATACAGAACCCGAAATGAGCTCAAAGTGACCGGTCCGGCGAAAACTGTTAACCTGCCGTTAACCAAGTTGCAGCGTCATGTTTACTGACCTCTGGGACCATGGCGGAATTGCCCATCGCAGCGCCGCCATTTGCCATCAACGAGCCTGAAACACATGCCGCCTGCACTGCCACCCGCCAGCTTTGACACATTTGGCTTGAAGGACCCAACCACCCTCGACCTGGGCGCAGACCTTGCGGCCGCGGCCAACAACTGGCTCGAACATCTCGCGCACGCACGCGGCTACACGCGAGAGACTCTTGCCGCATATGAACGTGACCTGCGCCAGTTCATATCTTTCCTCGCCATGCATCTGGACTACACACCCTGCCTTGCAGATCTCGCCCATGTTGACGCAAAAACCGTACGCGCATTTCTTGCCGCCCGCCGCAGGCAAGGGGCCCGCAGCCGGTCACTATCGCGCACGCTTTCGGCGCTGCGAACGTTTTTCCGCTGGCTTGAAGCAACCCATCACTTGAAAAACCGCGCGCTGCAGCAGGTCACCTTGCCGAAAGTCGGTGAGACATTGCCCAAACCGTTGACCGTGGAAGATGCGGCCCGCGTGGTCGGCAACAACAGCAACCCTGACAACGCATCCGAAGACGACTGGATTGCTGTACGTGACACAGCAGTGCTGCTGCTTTTGTACGGTGCTGGATTGCGCATCTCCGAAGCGCTCAGCCTTACCCTGGCCGATGCACCAATCGCCGGGCGCGACGTCATTGTCATTGCCGGCAAAGGCGGAAAGCAACGCATGGTGCCCATTCTCCCAGTCACACAGCACGCCATCGCACGCTACATTGATCTGTGCCCTTACCCATTGAGCAGCAATGCTCCGTTGTTCCTTGGTGCCAAGGGCGGCGCATTATCGCCACGCATCATTCAACTGGCGATGCAGCGCATGCGCGTGGCCCTCGGTCTGCCAGATACGGCCACACCGCATGCCCTCCGCCACTCCTTTGCAACGCACCTTCTCGCAACCGGCGCCGACCTGCGGCAGATCCAGGAACTCCTCGGCCACGCGTCCTTGTCGACAACCCAGGTCTATACCGCAGTTGACCGCGACCGGCTGCTGGCTGTTTACGACGCAGCCCACCCCCGCCAGTCCATTGAAGGTGCAGCCCTTAAATCAAAGGAAAGCGGGGATTAACCGTCTTTTAATTTTCCGCATCGTTTTAGTCTGGTAGTTAGAAATGGTTCAGTGATTAGGTTCATGTCGGATAACAACCGTTATCCTCGCATTGAAACCACGACCTGAGGAACCCGGAATGGTTGGCGTGCTGCGCACTTTCATGTCCCGGTTCGCACGGTTCGGACAAGTAGTCCGCGCCGTCGCGGCCACGGGCATTTGCGCGGTTGCCTTCGTTTGCGCACCAAAGCCCGGTTCAACTCAGCCAACTCACGCCATTGAAAAGGCACCCGCCAGCACCAGCCAGACGGCTTGCGGCGGCGTCAACATGCTCAATGAACTGGCTGTGGCTGAGCCAGACGTCTACCGTCACATCCGCAATGCCGCCAACAGCACCTCAAATGCCAACGCTGCCCTTTGGAAAGTCGAACGTCCTGGCCGGCCAGCCTCCTACCTTCTTGGCACAATCCATATGACCGACCCTCGCGTCACTGCGTTCTCACCAAAGCTGAAGTCAGTCATTGCGGAAGTCGAAACCATTGCGCTTGAAGTTGCCGATCTATCTGCGGCCGCTACCAATGCAGCAATCACCAAAAAGTCGCGCCTCGTAATCTACGCAGACGGACACTCACTCCACGATCACCTATCGCAAAAAGAGTTCGACAAGGTCAAAAAGACTCTGAATAGCGCCGGCCTTCCAGGCAACAAGGCTGGCATGTTCCGTCCATGGGTCGTTTCGATGATCCTGTCGATTTCCACCTGTGAGCGCCAGCAGGTCCAGGCCGGCCAGCAGGTTCTGGACATGAAGTTGGCCAACGCGGCACTCAAGCGGGGCATAACCGTTGTTGGGCTGGAAACCATCGAAAGCCAGCTCTCCGCCATGGCAGCAATTCCTGACGATCAACAGATCGCCATGCTGCGCGCAAGCCTGAAATTCGCCGACCGCGCCAATGACACGAATGAAACGTTACTTCAGCTTTATGCTTCACGTGACATGGGTGCGGCATGGCCCTTCCACCTGGCGCTTGCCAAAAAGGCCGGCATTGATGCGAATGCGTTCAAGCAATTCCAGGCCAGCATCGTGTATGAGCGCAACGAGAAAATGCATGACGCCGCCCTTCCCCTTCTCGAAAAGGGCAGGGCCTTGGTCGCCGTTGGCGCATTGCACCTGATCGGCGACAGAGGCCTCGTCAATCTCCTGCGCAAGAGCGGCTACACACTTACGCCGATCGAGTAGAGCGCACACTCAGACGCTCACGGCTTGGCAGCCGCAATTCCGCCAACAGCCCAACCTCGCGTTTTAAACTTTCCGCCCGCACCCGCGATCACATGTGTATCGCGCGCTTGTCGACGGCCAACGCGGCTTCCTTCACCGTCTCTGAAAGGGTTGGATGCGCATGGCATGTCCGTGCCAGGTCCTCTGCCGAACCACCGAACTCCATGATTACGCAAGCCTCTGCAATAAGTTCACCAACATTGGGACCAATCATGTGTACGCCAAGAATCCGGTCGGTCTTGGCATCCGCCAACACCTTGACGAATCCATCCGTTGTCCGGTTCACCTTGGCTCGCCCGTTGGCCATGAATGGAAACTTGCCCACGGTGTAGGAGACGCCCCCATCCTTCAACTCTTCTTCCGTCTTGCCCACGGTCGCCACTTCCGGCGCGGTGTAGATAACGCCTGGGATCACACCGTAGTTCACATGACCTGATTGCCCGGCCAGAATTTCAGCCGCCGCTATTCCTTCATCCTCGGCCTTATGCGCCAGCATGGGTCCCGCAATCACATCACCAATCGCATAGATGCCCTTGACGTTCGTCTGGTAATGATCATCTACAACGACACGTTTGCGCTCATCAAGCTGAACGCCCGCATCGGCCAGCCCAAGCCCCTCCGCATAGGGCACGCGCCCGATCGCAACCAGAACGACATCTGCAGCGAGCTTTTTCGCCGCGCCGCCAGACGCCGGCTCAATCGATACCGAGCAGCCGATGTCGCTCTTTTCCAGCCCCGTCACCTTTGTACCGAGATGGAATTTGAAGCCTTGCTTGGTCAGAACCTTCTGGAACTGTTTCGCCACCTCCAGGTCCGTACCTGGCAATATGCGATCGAGAAATTCCACAACCGTCACGTCAGCACCAAGCCGGCGCCACACCGATCCCAGCTCCAACCCGATGACACCTGCGCCGACAATAAGCAGCGTCGCCGGCACCTTCTTGAGCTCCAGCGCACCCGTTGAGGAAACCACCTGGCGCTCGTCGATTTCGATGCCAGGCAGCTTCGCCACATCCGACCCCGTCGCGATGACGATATTCTTCGCCTCCAGCGTTTCCTTGGAGCCGCCCTCCTTTGTTACCTCAACTTTGCCAGCAGCTAAAATCCGGCCTGTGCCGTGGTAAGACGTGATCTTGTTCTTCTTCAAGAGAAATGCCACGCCATCGACATTGCCCTTCACGCCATCTGCCTTGTAGGCTTGCATCTTGCCCAGATCGAGCTTGGGTGACGCTTCGATACCCATGCCAGCAAAGCCGTGATTGGCCTCATGATAAAGCTCAGATGCGTGCAACAGCGCCTTCGACGGAATGCATCCGACATTGAGGCAGGTACCGCCATGCGTCGCGCGCTTCTCGACCACAGCGACCTTCATGCCGAGCTGCGCGGCACGGATCGCACACACATATCCGCCAGGGCCGGTTCCAATAACAATCAGGTCATAGCTCATCGCTGCAATCGTTTTCGCTTCCATTGCCAATTGATAGACCCGCCAAAGGACCAGGTCCTCGACAGGCCGCGGCACGCGCCCTTCCAGCCATTGGGCTATGGAACAGGGCTTCGATTCAAGGCCTCATTCCCCAACGCAGGATCAAAGCTCCAGAATAAACCGCTGCGGATCTTCCAGGCACTCCTTCACGCGCACAAGAAACGTCACGGCTTCCTTGCCATCGACGATGCGGTGATCATAGCTGAGCGCCAGATACATCATCGGCCTGACGACCACCTCGCCATTGCGAGCCACCGGACGCTCTTCAATTCTGTGCATGCCCAAAATGCCTGACTGCGGCGCATTGAGGATCGGTGTTGACATCATCGAACCGTAGACACCGCCATTCGAAATGGTAAAGGTCCCGCCCTGCATGTCCTCGATGCTCAACCGTCCATCACGCGCGCGGCGACCGAACTCAGTGATGTTCCCTTCGATCTCCGCCAGAGACAAGTGATCCGCCTCGCGCAAGACGGGAACGACAAGCCCCTTGTCCGTGCCGACCGCAACACCGATGTGATAGTAGTTCTTGTAGATAACATCGGTTCCATCGATCTCCGCATTGACAGCGGGAATTTCCCTCAACGCCTGAATACAAGCCTTCACGAAAAAGCCCATGAAGCCAAGCTTCACGCCGTGCCGCTTTTCAAACAGGTCCTTGTATTGCTTCCTGAGCGCCATCACGTTCGACATGTCGACGTCATTGAACGTTGTCAGCATAGCGGCGGTGTTCTGCGCATCCTTCAGGCGCCGCGCAATGGTCTGGCGCAGGCGTGTTATCTTCACCCGCTCTTCGCGCGCCACATCGTTCGGTACTGACGGTGCACGCATTTGTTGCAGCGGCGCAGGCTGAGCAGCTGTCATATAATTCATGGCTGCAGCTGGCGCACTTGAAGATGCAGGTGCGGAATCTCGCGCCAGTGGCGTTTCTCCACGCTCGATCGCCGCCGCAACATCCTCTTTCAAGACCTGACCGCGTTTACCCGAACCTGGCACATCGCGCGCATCAAGCCCCGCTTCGTCCATTGCCTTGCGCGCAGCAGGCGAAGGCGGCATACCGCCTTCAACAGACGCCTTGGCAGACGGTCCTGCGCGTTCTGCCACCGCGGCGGCTGGTGCTGGTTGCTTTTCTTGCTTGGCCGGCGCGGCGGCGGCTTTTTTTTGTGCAACTGCGGCCGCCCCTGCACCGCCTTCATTCACATGGCCAAGCACTGCGCCCACTTCAACAGTCTCACCCTCCGCTACTGAAATTTCACCCATCACACCTGCGGATGGAGAAGGAACCTCCACTGTCACTTTGTCGGTTTCGAGTTCCACCAGCGGTTCATCCACCTTGACCGCATCGCCCGGAGACTTGAACCATTGACCGACAGTGGCCTCGGTTACGCTCTCGCCCAGCGCTGGTACTCGGATCTCGATCGCCATAACTCGTTTTGTCCTCTAGCGGTGCCGGCGGCCTGGCGGCATGCGGCTGGTTAGTACCGTTAAAGCATGTTTAGCTAAAGTGCGCAGCGGTTCAGCTAAACATGCTCCTAACAAGGAACTAGATCGCTCTCATGAATCCCTGAAACATGAACACGATCTAGTCTCGCGTTTATCTTGCCAATATTGCAAGCCATAGCAGAGACCCAGATAGTTAGGTCACGCTCTCAAACCTTCAACTCAAGGCATCAGCCACAAGTTTCTTTTGTTCCTCGGCATGCTTACGCGCAAGCCCCGTTGCAGTTGAGGCCGACGCCGGCCGGCCTGCATAGCGTGCACGCTGTACTGGCCCACCGACATGATCGAGAACCCATTCGAGATTAGGATCGATAAAGCTCCAGGCCCCCATGTTCTTGGGTTCTTCCTGACACCAAACAATATCTGTTGCGTTGGGATAGCGCGACAACTCCTGAATGAGCGCCCGCGCCGGGAATGGATAAAGCTGTTCGATTCTTAACACGACAGTATCGGTGATTCCGGCCGCTTCACGTTGTTCAATGACATCGTAGTAGACCTTGCCCGTGCACATCACCACGCGCTTGATGTCATTGTCGGGCTGCAGGACGATCTTCTCGCCACTGTCAGGCCGATTGACGCGATCAGCATCGTCCCAAAGAATGCGGTGGAACGTGGTGCCTTCACCCAGCTCATCAAGCCGAGAAGTAACCCGCTTGTGCCGCAACAGCGACTTCGGCGTCAACAGGATCAGCGGCTTGCGGAACTTGCGCCGGATCTGCCGACGCAGAATGTGGAAGTAGTTCGCCGGCGTCGTGCAATTCGCCACCTGCCAGTTGTCTTCCGCCGAAAGCTGCAAGTAGCGCTCCAATCGCGCCGAAGAGTGCTCAGGCCCCTGCCCCTCGTAGCCGTGCGGCAGCAAACACACCAGCCCCGACATACGAAGCCATTTGCGCTCGCCCGAAGACAGGAACTGATCGAACACCACCTGCGCACCATTGGCAAAATCACCGAATTGCGCTTCCCACATCACAAGCGCGTTGGGTTCGGCCAGCGAATAGCCGTACTCGAAGCCGAGCACGGCTTCTTCCGACAGCATCGAGTTGATAACTTCGAAACGCGCCTGGTCTGGCGAAATATGCCGAAGCGGCGTGAAGCGCCGTTCTGTCTCCTGATCGATCAGCACCGAGTGGCGGTGCGAGAAGGTTCCGCGCTCGCAATCCTGCCCGGACAGGCGCACCGGCACCCCTTCCACACACAACGACCCAAAGGCCAGATGCTCGGCCATACCCCAGTCGATGCCTTCACCCGTCTCGACCATTTCGCGCCGCCGCTCCAAGAGACGCCCGACCGTCTTGTGGATTTGAAAATCCGAAGGGATCGTCGTGATCCGCAGGCCGATGTCCTTGAGTTTTGCAACCGGCACACCTGTCTGTCCGCGCCGTGCCTCGTCCTCTGCAAAGCCGATCGAAGACCAGCGCCCATCAAGCCAGTCAGCCTTGTTGGGCTTGTAGGAATCCGAATTATCGAACTCGCTATCGAGGTGGGCGCGGAACGAAGCCCGCATCTCCTCATAGCCCTCCTCCGTCATCACGCCTTCATCGATCAGGCGTTTTGAATAGATGGTCGTCACTGAAGGATGGTTCTTGATGGCCCGGTACATGCGCGGCTGCGTGAACATGGGCTCATCGGATTCGTTGTGGCCAAATCGCCGGTAGCAGAACATGTCGATGACCACCGGCTTCTGAAACTTCTGCCGGAACTCGGTTGCGATCTTGGCAACGTGAACAACCGCTTCGGGATTGTCTCCGTTGGCATGAAAAATCGGGGCCTCGATCATGCGAGCCACGTCGGAACAATATGGCGAAGACCGCGAATGCCGCGGGTTCGTCGTGAATCCGATCTGATTGTTGATGATGAAATGGATTGCGCCGCCGGTCCGGTGACCCTTCAGCCCCGACAACCCGAAACACTCCGCCACCACGCCTTGCCCGGCAAACGCCGCATCACCATGGATCAGCAGCGGAAGCACCGTCGTGCGTTCTCCCGCACTGCATCCGTGCTGGTCCTGCTTGGCGCGCACCTTGCCAAGAACCACCGGGTCCACGATTTCCAGATGCGAGGGGTTGGCCGTCAATGAAAGGTGCACGTTGTTGCCGTCGAAGGAACGGTCGGACGAAGCGCCAAGATGATATTTGACGTCGCCTGAGCCTTCCACTTCCTCTGGCTTGAACGATCCGCCCTTGAACTCGTTGAAAATGGCCCGGTGCGGTTTGCCCATCACATTGGCAAGCACGTTGAGGCGCCCTCGATGCGCCATCCCGAACACGATTTCCCGAACGCCAAGCTGGCCGCCCCGCTTGATGATCTGTTCAAGCGCCGGCGCCATGGCCTCGCCGCCATCCAGGCCGAAACGTTTGGTGCCCGTGTATTTAACGTCGCAGAATTTCTCGAAGGTTTCCGTCTCGATCAGCTTGTTGAGGATCGCCTTCTTGCCTTCAGGGGTAAAGCGGACGTCCTTTTCCGCCCCCTCGATCCGCTCTTGTATCCACGCCTTTTGTGCCGGCGAGGTGATATGCATGAACTGCACGCCAATGTGCCGGCAATATGTACGCCGCAGGATTGCGATGATCTCTCGAATGGTCGCCGTCTCAAGACCAAGCACCTTGTCGATGAAGATTGGCCGGTCGAAATCCGCCTCCGTGAAACCATAAGTCTCCGGCTTCAGTTCCCGATGAACACGCCGGTCCGCAAGCCCAAGCGGGTCCAGATCAGCAGCCAAATGCCCCATCACGCGGTAGGAACGGATCAGCATCAGCGCCCTGATCGAATCCTGCGTCGCGCGCAAGGACGCAATCGGAGACATGTCGAAACCGGAATAATAGGCCCGGGCCGAAATCTTATCTCGAATGTCCCGCTCAACCCCCTCGTAGTCGCCAGTCAGAGCCCCGGTCAGCTCATCGTGGACGGCCAGCTGGTTGAGCGGCACCGCCCAGGACGGCTGCTCGGCATAATTCGGTTCACTGTCAGCCAGCCCCACCTTCATGGATTCGAAAAAATGCCGCCACTCGTCGGAAACCGAACCTGGGTTTTGCTCATATTGGGCTTGCAGTTCCTCAATGTAGGCCGCATTGGAGCCATCAAGGAACGATGTGCGAAGAAACTGGTCGTTCTGCGCCTGTCGAGACATTTGATATCCTTAGGATTTCTGCACAAACGTCAGCCGCCGCCAGGTTGCTCGAAGCACTGCGCGAGCCACCAGAGAAGCGCGGCATTCCGTCACTATGTAGTCGGTTTGGGCCTCGCGTTTAAGACCGTCGAAAGAAGGGGGCGATCCATTTGGCCAAATAACACCCGATAGGTCCCTGCCTGCGGAATTCACCGATTGTCGCATTGGGCCCACACCATCCCATCCTCCGCCCATCCGGACCAGTGTGGCATCGCGCCTTAGTTGATCGATGTTGCGGCACGCTGGGTATGAACCAAGGCGCGATAAACGCCACACTAAGCCAATGACTTTGCTAGTGGCCTTCATGCCGCGCCAAAATTGTATGCGGGTGCGGCTATGTTTAAATTTTGGCGCGACAGGCCACAAGAGCATGTTAAGTTGAAGTGTGAGCGGTTCGGCGGGAAGAACACCGCGAGAAATAAAAGAAAATAGAGCGCATGCGCGATTCCGTGAAAAGTGAATGCGATCTAAAACGGCACGTTCCATAGCGCCTGTTCTAAGGCTGTGGTTCTTGCATGCACGACGCAATTTTTGCGATGGTCGGGGCCATGCACGATCTTTGGATTTTTGGCTACGGTTCATTGATGTGGCGCCCGGGATTTCCTCATGAAGAAGCCCGGCGTGCCCGGCTGATGGGCTATTCACGACGGTTCTGCGTGACGAGCGTGCATCATCGCGGATCAGCACAACGGCCAGGACTTGTGCTGGGTCTCGACCGGGGTGGTGTTTGCGATGGCGTCGCCTTTCGCGTGGCTGACAGTAACGCAGCGGCGGTGCTGTGTTACTTGCGTGAACGCGAGCAGGTCAACGGTGTCTACCGGGAGGCATTGCTGCCGGTCGAGACAGAAGGCGACGGCGGTGAGATCGTGAGGGCCATCACCTATATCGTTGAGCGCGAGCATCCAAGTTATGCTGGACACCTGCCATTACAACTACAGGCGCGGCTCATTCGCGGCGGGTGTGGCCTGTCAGGCGTCAACCTCGACTACGTCATCAACACGCTGAGGCACATGGCCGAACTCGGCATTCGTGAGCGGGAACTGGAGCGACTGATGGTTGTGCTGGGAGGCTTCTTCGGCCGCGCGCCACCCCGGGGGCTAGTGTCGCCACGCGCCGAAGTGTTGCGGCGTATAGCAGTGCGTCAGCACATGCCAGTGTGCGCGGTTAAGCGAATGCGGCCCGATGCACGGCGTAGGTTCGGCTACCGCTTGAAGGTCAGTTGCGGATGAATGATGTCTGTCCCTGATGCAATCGCGAGCGTAGGGTCCGGACACTAAGCGGGTGACGGCATGCATTTATTGCTGACGCAACGCAAGTTGCGCATAGTTCGGGGAGCCTGATCACCCGGCGCTTTAATGCTGAGTAACCAGTGCAAGGTCGCCCTCATCGCAGTGGCCGGTCTGCAGATCAAATGCGATGCGCTGCGCTTCACGATGACTTTCAGCGAGCAGGTGGACATGCACCTCATTGGCGCCCATGGTGGCGCCGCGCTGGCGGATCTCAGCAAGGTTAAGTGAAGGTGAATTGGGACCAAGAATGCCGACAT
>JBKEAX010000106.1:0-3154 GCA_047972825.1 Hyphomicrobiaceae bacterium
AGATCGGCGCCCTGGCGCAGCGCTTCGGCGCGGGCAGCTTTCACCTTCTGCGCATTGCCGTCGAGATCACCGACGGTCGGATTAAGTTGGGCAAGTGCGATTTTCATGTGGTTTGGGCGGCGCCCCTGGCAGTTGCAGCAATGGCGCGGAGACTATTCGGGCAGCCGGTGCGGCGCAATGGCTGACGAAAACATGCCCAATTCAGGTGGAAATAGCATTCTTTCACCCGTGCGACAGCCCGTTCGGCGGTGCCAAACTACTCCAGCTCATTCGCCAGACCCTGCGGGTTTCCAAGCGGTAGACTTGGGCAGTGACCTAATAACCAAACAGCGTGTTGATGTGAAAGCACAAGAGACACAGCTGGACGGCCATGGTCCGCGCCTAACCGGCGCGGACTGGCTTCATGCGTTCGGCAACGAGAAAGGCAAGTTCCAGTGACTGATCAGCGTTGAGCCGCGGATCGCAATGCGTGTGGTAGCGGTCGGACAAGTCCATCTCGCTGATGGCGTTGGCGCCGCCGATGCACTCGGTCACGTTCTGGCCGGTCATCTCGACATGGATACCGCCGGGGTGGGCCCCTTCGGCACGCATCACGTCGAAAAATGCCGCCACCTCTTTCAAGATACGGTCAAAGGGCCGTGTCTTGTAGCCGGACGCCGCCGAAACCGTGTTGCCGTGCATGGGATCACAAGACCAGACCGGCAAGCGACCCTCGCGGCCGACCGCACGCACCAACTCGGGCAGATTGTTTTCGACCTTATCGGCGCCGAAACGGCAGATCAGCGTCAGGCGACCCGGCTCGTTGTGAGGATCAAGAATTTCCATCAGCTTGAGCAAGCCATCTGCATCGATCGATGGGCCGCACTTCAAGCCGATCGGGTTCTTGATGCCGCGCGCGTACTCAATGTGAGCGTGGTCGGGCTGACGTGTCCGGTCACCAATCCAGAGCATATGGCCGGACGTTGCATAATGGTCGCCACTGGTGGAATCCAGGCGCGTCATCGCCTGCTCGTAGCCAAGTAGCAACGCCTCGTGACTCGTGTAGAACCGCGTGGTGCGCAACCGCTGCGTGTTCTCCGAGGTGATGCCGCATGACCTCATGAAGGTCATTGTCTCGGAAATGCGGTCAGCCAGTTCCTGGTAGCGATGGCCCTGTGGGGAATCCTTTACGAAATCGAGGTTCCACTGCTGGACGCGCTCCAGATCCGCGTAGCCTCCCGTGGCGAAAGCGCGAATGAGGTTCAACGTGGCAGCCGACTGGCGATAGGCCTGAAGCATGCGTTGTGGATCAGGACTACGGGCTTCCAAATCGAATTCCGAGCCGTTGATGATGTCGCCGCGATAACTTGGCAGCTCGATGTCACCTTTCTTTTCCAGCGGCGACGAGCGGGGCTTGGCGAACTGTCCGGCAATGCGCCCTACCTTCACCACCGGCATGCCGCCTGCATAGGTCAGAACCACAGCCATTTGCAGAAAGACGCGGAAGAAATCTCGGATATTGTCAGCGTGGTGCTCAATGAAGCTCTCAGCGCAATCGCCGCCCTGCAGCAGGAAGCCCTGGCCACGGGCGACGTCTGCCAACGACTTCTTCAGTTCCCGCGCCTCTCCGGCGAAAACCAGCGGTGGGAAGCTGGCGAGCTTTTGTTCAACATCCGCCAGTGCCGAGGAATTTGGGTATTCGGGCACCTGCACGATTGGTTGCGTGCGCCAGCTTTCGGGTGACCAGTGTGCCACCATAGTTTCAGCTCCTAAGACTTCTGATAAGGGTCCGCAGCCGGTGCTCTCAACGGGTGCGGGGCCCATTGCTTTACATCTTTATATTTAGGGAACGGCCCGCACGAATTTTAGTATCTGCCAAGTCATTCGAGCGGCCTTATAGGGCATCCCCCGGCCGGTGGCCAGCCCACCGCCACATGCCTGGACGAATGCTTGCCGGGCGTAGGGGCTTGGCTGGCATCCGTTTGCGCCTTATGCGCTGCTTTTCAGCCGAAAGACAGCTCCCCACGACTTACGTCTAGCCGCCATAATTTGGTTCAGGCCGCTGTTTTGAGCTGTTGTGCATGCGCTGCCTGTGGCAGCCTTCTCTCATGACCCAGACCGCCCCAACCTTCCGCTTTGGCATCGAGGAAGAATACCACCTCGTAGATCTGAAAACTCGCGACCTTGCTGCCGCACCAGCCGATCTCATGGCGGCCTGCGAAGCCGATCTGGGAGCCCAGGTGGCGCCGGAATTTTTCCGTAGTCAGATCGAAATCGGCACACAGGTCTGCACATCGTTTGGCCAGGCGCGCGCTGAGCTTTCGCACCTGCGCAGGGCCATTTCCAAGACTGCCCGCACATTCGGCTTGGCGCCGATTGCCGCCTCCACGCATCCATTCGCGAAAAAAGATGCCCTGGAAACGACGCCCAAGGAACGTTACCAGGCATTGGCGCGGGACTTTGGCGGCATCGGCCGTCGGCTGGCGATCTGCGGCATGCACGTACATGTGGCCATAGAGGATCCGGATGACCGCATCGATCTGATGAACCAGATCCGCTATTTCCTGCCGCATCTGTTGATGCTCTCCACCTCCTCGCCGTTCTGGGAGGGGCGGGACACAGGGCTGAAGAGCTACCGCCTATCAATCTTCCACGAGCTGCCACGCACAGGGCTGCCGCAACGTTTCGAGAGCTATGGCGAGTATCAGAGGACCGTGGACGTGCTGGTTCGTGCCGGCGTGATCGAGGATGCCACCAAGGTCTGGTGGGACTTACGGCCATCGGCGCGTTTCCCCACACTTGAAATGCGCATGACAGATGTCTGCCCGTTGATGGAAGATGCGCTCTCCATCGCAGCACTCTACGTGTCGGTCGCGCGCATGTTGTACCGCATCAAACGCCGCAACCAGCGCTGGCGCAGCTATCCTGCATTCCTGATCGAGGAAAACCGCTGGCGGGCCCAGCGCTACGGCGTCAACGACACATTGTTCGACTTCGGCAAGGGTACGCTGGTGCCATTTGCGGAACTGATCGACGAATTGATCGACATGATTTCGGAAGACGCGGAAGAGATTGGCTGCCTCGCGGAAGTCAACCGTGCACGCGACATCATATCTCGTGGCACGGGGGCAGACCGGCAACTGGCCGCGCTGGAAGGCGCGCTTGGGCGCGGTGA
>JBKEAX010000136.1:0-1753 GCA_047972825.1 Hyphomicrobiaceae bacterium
GATGTCATTGCCTAACGGCTCCGTTACTCTGGTTTACGCAGATCACGGGTGGCTGCTGCCAACGTGATCCACGTCATGGTGCGTGGTTGCGGTTAACAGTTCGTATACCCTGCGTCGCGTCTGTTTGGCAGAGCAGCAAAGCCACAGTGTCACCACGTTTTTGACATTGTTCGCGAAAGGGCTCGAATTGATGCCCTGATATGACAGGCTCGGTGTGAATTGGTCGCAAGTATTTGCGAAACACAGCTTTTTTATTGGTGTAAACAGGCAACAATGTATCAAGCAGGTGTCGCCAGCATGAGGCGTGAGGGGGGTGTTGCCACAGTGTTAGCTGCAACTCGTCACAATTGGCTCATGCTGCCGCTGGTTTGCGCGAAAAATGGCATGATGCGATCGTCAACACCTGTCTCGCGGTGGGCTTGGCCCTGCACCAGGAGGCCGCTCTTGGCGTTGCTGGTGCTGGTCGCAATCGTCGCGCCAGCATTTGCCCAAGAGGCAGCTCAGGTCGCACCCGAGGCTTCGACCGGTTGGGCAGATAAGCCACGCGTTACCGCGAAGCGCCACATGGTTGTGGCGGCCAATCCAATTGCGGCAGACGCCGGACTGGAAATTCTGCGCGCAGGCGGAAATGCGCTGGATGCGGCAATTGCGACGGTGCTGGTGCTCGGCATTGTCGAGCCGCAATCGTCCGGCCTTGGTGGCGGGGCCTTCCTGCTCGTACACGATGCGCAGGCCAACAAGCTCACAACGTATGATGGTCGCGAGACGGCGCCTACCATGGCCGCACCGGACCGGTTCTTGCGGGCGGATAAACCTCTGGGCTTCCGCGAGGTGGTCAACTCAGGCTTATCGGTTGGCGTGCCGGGGCTGGTGCGAGCCCTGGAACTGGCGCACCAATCCCATGGGCGGCTGCCATGGTCGCAACTGTTCGAACCGGCGGTCAAGATTGCGCGCGACGGTTTCCCCGTATCGGCTCGTCTGAACGGGCTTCTCACATGGTATGGTGCATCGCGGTTCTCCGCACGCGCGCGCGCTCACTACTTCGACGAAGCTGGGAATGCGCGACCAGTGGGCTACGTTCTGAAGAATCCGGAACTGACCACGACTTTGGCACGTATTGCGGCGTGGGGTGCGTCTGCTTTCTACACAAGTGGCATTGCTGAACAGATGGTTTCAGCAGTACGCGGCGCGGCGCCCAATCCCGGAGATTTAACGCTTGAGGATTTGCACAGCTACCGCGCCGTCACGCGGGAGCCTGTGTGCGTTGAATATCGCCGTCGGAGGGTATGCGGAATGGGTCCGCCGTCCTCAGGCGGCATTACGGTTGCGCAAGTTCTCAAGCTGATTGAACCATTCCGCTCTGTTCAAGGGGGTGAAGCGCGCATGAGTGTTCCCGCCTTGCACATCATTGCGGAAGCGGAAAAGCTCGCCTTTGCGGACCGCAACTTCTATCTCGCCGATCCGGATTTTGCAGACATTCCGAAAGGTCTGCTGGATGAGACCTACATCGCTTCCCGCCGCAGGCTGATTGATGAGACCAAGGCCATGCAAAAGGCTGATCCGGGCCGACCGCCGGGCAGCCGCGCGGATGATAACGGCCTTGATGCCACTGTTGAGCGGGAGGGCACGACGCACCTGTCGATCATTGACCAGGACGGCAATGCCGTTTCCATGACAGCAACGATTGAAGGCGCGTTTGGCTCCGGGCTGTGGGCTGCGGGATTTCTGCTCAACAACGAGCTGACTGATTTCT
>JBKEAX010000153.1:0-2606 GCA_047972825.1 Hyphomicrobiaceae bacterium
GATGGGGTCGAATTAAAACTCAAGCAGGATTATGAACTGGCCGGCGACAGCCTGACATTGAAGGCACCGCCCAAACAACCCTTCCGCCTTGAAATCGTCACCTGCATTGACCCGGAAGCCAATAAAGCGCTGTCAGGGCTTTATCTGTCACGGGGCGTTTACTGCACGCAATGCGAAGCGCATGGATTTCGCCGAATAACTTACTTTCTTGACCGGCCCGACGTGCTTGCCACCTATACCGTGCGCATCGAGGCTGATGCCAGCGCCGCGCCGGTGCTGTTGTCGAACGGAAACCTGATTGAAAGCGGCACGATCAAGAAATCCAAGCGCTTATTTGCCGTATGGCACGACCCTCATCCCAAGCCGTGCTACTTGTTCGCCCTTGTCGGTGGTGATCTTGCTTCACGCGCGTCAACCTTCAAGACATCTTCCGGGCGGAAGGTCGATCTGCGCGTTTATGTTGAACACGGCAAGGAAGATCGCGCAGCCTGGGCGATGGATAGCCTCAAGCGCTCCATGGCGTGGGATGAGAAACGCTTTGGGCGGGAATATGATCTCGACATTTTTAACATCGTTGCAGTTTCCGATTTCAACATGGGTGCAATGGAGAACAAAGGTCTCAACATCTTCAATGATCGCTTGATCCTGGCATCACCTGAAACCGCAACAGACACGATCTTCGAAGCCATAGAAAGCGTTGTTGCACACGAATACTTCCACAACTGGACAGGCAACCGAATCACCTGCCGCGACTGGTTTCAACTCTGCCTTAAGGAAGGTCTGACGGTTTACCGTGACCAGGAGTTCTCAGGCGATGAACGTTCAAAAACCGTGCAGCGCATCACAGACGTTCGCCAGTTGCGCACGCACCAGTTTCCTGAAGACGCTGGCCCTCTCGCCCATCCCGTACGGCCATCCTCCTACATCGAGATCAACAACTTCTACACGGCCACGGTCTATGAGAAGGGTGCCGAACTCGTGCGCATGCTGGCGACAATTCTCGGCGACCAGAAATTCCGCGCCGGCATGGATCTGTATTTCGAGCGCCACGACGGTGAGGCCGCCACTGTGGAAGATTTCATCGCCTGTTTTGCCGACGTCTCAGGGCGCGACCTGTCACAATTCATGACGTGGTACGAGCAGGCCGGCACGCCAGGGCTTGTTTGCAAGTTGACGCATGACAAACGCAGCAGGTCTGCGACTTTGAAGATTGAACAAGTGCTGCCGGCAACGCCGGGCGATGCGCGCAAAAAGCCATTGCAGATACCCGTTCGTCTCGGCCTCATCGGCCCCGACGGCCGCGACATCGACCTGGTGAGCGACAATTACGATATAATCGGCAAGGATATTATCCTGCTTACAAAGCGTTCAGAGACGTTCCATTTCGTGGACGTCGCGGAGCGCCCCGTGCCATCGCTGCTGCGCGGCTTCTCAAGCCCGGTTAACCTGACACTGGACATCAGCGACAGGGATCTTGAGTTCCTTATGGCCAATGACAGTGATTTGTTCAACCGGTGGCAAGCCGCCAACACCTATGCGACACGTAACATCATTCAAATTGTCGAAGCATTGAAAAGCGGCAAGCGCAGCAGCCGTGGCGTTGGTTTCGCAAAAGCGGTCGGAGCATCAATCACAGATGAATCACTTGAACCAGCTTACCGCGCCGAACTATTGAAACTGCCAAGCCAGGCCGACATTGCCCGCGAGATTGGATACGGCGTCGATCCCGGCCTTATCTACCGCGCACACCGCCAGCTCTCCAAAGTGCTTGCACGCACGCTGGCCCCGGAACTCAAAAGTCTTTACCGGGCACTGACAACTGACGCGCCGTTTGCAGCAGATGCCGATAGCGTCGGCCGTCGCGCACTGCGCAATGCGGTGCTGACCTTGCTGGTGGCACGTGGCCAGACAAGCGATACAGCTCTTGCGTTGCGCCATTTCGACAAGGCCACCAACATGACAGACGAGGCACACGCCTTGTACCTGCTGGCCGCAACGGCAGGCGCCGCCAGTGACGAGGCTCTTGAACGCTTCTACGACCGCTGGAAGCACGATCATCTGGTCATCGATACCTGGTTCACCGCACAGGCCATCGCCCCTTTGCCAGTCACGATCACACGCGTGAAGCAACTTGTAGAACACCCACTTTTTTCAATCACCACGCCAAACAAGGTGCGCGCCGTGGTGGGCAACTTCGCCACCCTTAACCCGGTGCAATTCAACCGTCCGGACGGCGCAGGATATAAATTCGTCGCACAGCAAGTACTCGCAGTTGACCGCCTCAATCCCCAGATCGCAGCTCGCATTATCGGCGCTTTCAGAAGTTGGCAATCACTCGAAACCACCCGCAGTCGCCAAGCAAAAAAAGCCCTCACAAAAGTTGCCTCAACATCTAATATTTCCAAAGACGTTTACGAGATGGTGACCCGTATGCTCAATGGCTAGAATAATGCAAGCCTTTGTAATAACGATATTTTTTGCAAATGGAAATTGTTTTAGAAACTTCGAACTGCCGCAATTAAGACTCAAAATCACCTGAACAATATTTTCTTGACGGCCACAATTTAATCTCCCTCGACAAGTGAGTCGCGATTGGGCGACACTGA
>JBKEAX010000231.1:0-11942 GCA_047972825.1 Hyphomicrobiaceae bacterium
CCCCATGCCAGCCAAGCAGCCTGCTGCATCCGATGACCGCAACACCCTTACCCCGCCTAAGGCAGATCAACATCCCCATTCGACAACCTGGCACGGCATAACGCTCAATGATCCCTACGCATGGTTGCGCGCCGAGAATTGGCAGGACGTCATGCGCGAGCCCGACAAACTCGCTCCCGATATCCGCACCTATCTTGAAGCTGAAAACGCCTACACAGCCGCCACACTGGCCGATACAGAGGACTTGCAGAAGTCCCTTTTCGCAGAAATGAAGGGCCGCATAAAAGAGGACGACAGTTCCGTTCCCGCACCGGACGGCCCGTTCGACTATTACGCCCGCTATATAGTTGGTGGACAGTATCCGCTGGTGTGCAGACGCCCACGGGACGGCGGCGAAGAACAGATCCTCATCGAAGGCAACACGGAAGGTGCGGGCAAAGCCTACTGGGGTTTTGCCGGCAGTAGCCACGCACCAAACCATCGCCTTATCTCATTTGCCGTCGATGAAAAGGGTTCTGAGTTCTACACCATCCGCATCCGCGACATGGAGACAGGAAAAAACCTGCCAGACACCATCTCAGATGCTGGCTCTGGCATGGTCTGGTCGGCGGATTCCAGCACGCTGTTTTACGTCCGCTACGATGAAAACCACCGGCCGCGCTCGGTCTACCGCCACACGCTTGGCACCCCGCAAGAAAGCGACACGCTCGTCTTCGAGGAAGCAGATACGGGTTATTACGTTCATATCTCCGCCACCCAGTCGGCGCGATACATTCTCATCATTACCGCGGACCATGAGACAAGCGAAGTCCACATCATCGATGCGGATAAGCCCGACGACGCACCACGCCTCATCGCGCCTCGCACAGATGGCCACGAATACGACGTTGAGGAAAATGACGGTACGCTCTACATAACCACCAATTCAGGCAACGCAGAAGATTTCCGGGTCTGCACGGCGCCGGTGGATGAACCCGCCCCAGGAAATTGGCGTGAACTCATTTCGCATCGGCCAGGCTGCCTGATCCTCGAAACCGTGCTTTACAAGAACCATATGGCGCGCCTGGAACGCGAGAACGGCTTGCCGCGCATCGTCATCCGCGAACTGGCAAGTGGCGTAGAGCACAATATTGCCTTCGACGAGGAAGCCTATTCTCTCGGCCTTTCTCATGGCTATGAGTTCGACACAACAACGGTACGCTTCGCCTATTCGTCAATGACAACCCCAAGCGAAGTCTACGACTACGATATGGTCACGCGCGAGCGCGTCTTGCGAAAACGGCAGGAGGTGCCAAGCGGACACGACCCGGCGAATTACATCACCAGACGGCTCTATGCTTCCGCTCCAGACGGCGAAACCGTGCCCTTGTCGGTCTTGTACCACAAATCAACGCCGCTCGATGGCTCCGCACCCGCCCTGTTGTACGGATATGGCGCATACGGGATCGCCATTCCCGCATCATTCTCGACATCGCGTTTATCGCTCGTTGACCGCGGCTTCATTTATGTCATTGCCCACATTCGCGGCGGAAAAGAAAAAGGCTATCGCTGGTACACCGACGGCAAACGGGAAAAGAAGACCAACACGTTTACCGATTTCATTGCGGCGGGCGAACACATTGTTGCAGGCGGTTTCACGCAAAAAGGTCAGATCGTTGCGCACGGTGGGTCGGCCGGTGGCATGCTGATGGGGGCCGTTGCCAACATGGCACCTGAATTGTTCGGCGGCATAATTGCTGATGTACCCTTCGTCGACGTCCTGGCCACAATGCTGGACAAGGACCTGCCTTTAACGCCGCCTGAATGGAAAGAATGGGGAAACCCGATCGAAAGCCGCGACGATTTCAAACTCATTCAATCTTATAGCCCCTATGACAATGTCGCCGCGCAGGCCTACCCCCATATCCTGTCCCTGGCCGGTCTGACAGACCCGCGCGTCACCTATTGGGAACCAGCCAAGTGGATCGCTCGTCTCAGAGAGAAAAACACTTCCAACAATCTCATATTATTGCGCACCAACATGGAAGCCGGACATGGCGGTGCATCCGGCCGCTTCGAGGCCCTCAAGGAAACCGCCATCGAGTATGCCTTCGCGTTGAAGATCATGGGCAAACACAGTGGACAGGTCTGATGCGCACCTGCGCTCAAACAGGATCAGTCCGTAGCACGTCGACTGATACTTCCACGTCGTGCCCACCGCCGCCCAGCAGGACACCGCTGATGGGGCTGATGTCTTCGTAGTCGCGGCCATAAGCGAACGTGAGGTGCTCCCCGCGCGGGATCACATTGTTGGTGGGATCAAAGTCGACCCATCCAAACTCCGGAGACCAGACCGAGATCCAGGCGTGGGATGCATCAGCCCCTTGCAGCTTGGGTTGTCCCTCCGGAGGGTGGGTTAGAATGTAGCCGCTGACGTAGCGTACAGGCAGCCCAATCGACCTAAGCCCTGAGATCATCAAGTGTGCGAAATCCTGGCACACTCCGCGTCGCGAAGAAAACACGCGCTCCACCGGGGTCGAAACGTCCGTGGAAGATGGATCGAACGTGAAGTTCTCGAAGACACGCTGCATGAAGTCTTCGCATCCCTGTAGCACCGGCCGGCCAGGCGGAAACGATAACGCTGCATACGCGCCAATCTCATCGACCCGTCGTCCATGCCAGGAAGACGCCGAGAACTGCGATATATCCTTTGCGTCCGCTCTGCCTTCCAGCGCTGCCCCCGAGGCAATCAAACGCCAGTCCAGACTGGCCGCCAGATCTCCCTCGAAGAAATTCACCACTTCGATCTCGCTTTCAGCCAGGACAACAAGCCTGTTGTGCTCCTGCGCGAGACTGAGCAAGGTTACAGGATTGCCGAAATAGTCGACACGGTCCTGACGTGCACTGGGAACAGGCGTGATCGTCAAGCGATGCTGGTGAATACGCTGACTGGGCACCTTAGCCGGCAGCAGGTGCAGCAGGTGGTAGGACTGGAGCACCGATGAGCTGTATAGATATGTCGTCTTGTGCGAGATCGCGTACTTCATGTCGCAAACCCTACTCAGTGTGCAAGCCGGGTGTGAACCCTGTGCGGCTGCTCCTCGGTCAGACTGAAATAACGTCGCGATATGATGTCCGATAGCTGTGGCAAACCAGAGATCAATCTACCCAGCGCCAGTGCCAGGTTAGAGCGATGCCCATCCGCGCTCGCCTGCCTCAGCGCATCGATATCTGCCAGCCTCACCTGCGTGAGAAGGTCGAGTGCCAGGCGCTGTTCAGGTGTTCGGACAGCATCAAGCGACGCCTTCGGCAACTCGCCAATATGATCGAGTATTTCCACGAGCTGGAATGAAATACCCCTTGGGTTGGTCTCATCGACCATCAAGAGATCGAGCACGAGCGGGAACGTTGGCGCAAAGCGGTAACGCGCGCGATACGTAATGAAGCAGTCCGCCGTCTCCAACAGGAAGGCGAGATGCTCTGGCAGTTCGGATTCCTCAACGACGTTGACCAGTACCGTGTTGAGCAATTCGGCCATCTGCAAGGCGCGCTCAATGCGCCGCCCCATGTCCATGAACCGCCAACCAAAGTTGCGGGTCATATTCTCGTGCATGAGACCATTGAAAGCTGCGAGTTCGGCAATCAGTTGATCAAGCCAATCAACCAGTTCCATCGCCGGATCACCCGACATCGTCAAGGCGTTTGGCCGTTTGGTGGAAAGAGCGCTGAGCAACCGCCATGCATCGAGCGACAGTCGGTCTCTGCTCTGCCGGGCAACCCTGCGAATATTCTGGAACGTAACCAGCATGCCGTAGGGATTAACCGCTGACGAAAACAGCTCCTCTACCTTTTGCTCAAGTGATGCTGCTGGCGACGTGGCAACCTCACCCTCTGTTGCCGGCGCCTTGTTCATGATGACATCCAGCGCACTTCGTGCAACGTCCGCCCGGCGGATCGGGCGCAGGTCTTCATCACCCCTGCTCAAGGAGTTGCGCATCACACGCAAGGTCCAATCAGCGCGTTCCACATAGCGACCCAGCCAATAAAGGTTGTCGGCAACGCGACTTGGCAATCGAATGCCCAGCCTTTGGACCTGAACCTCCTCTTCGGCCATGCGCCATCGGCTGTAGTGGGGCCCTTGAGGTTCCGACGCAGCAATCCAAACATCGCGTGTCTCACCTGAATCGGCCGTCAGACCAACCGCTGCGCCCGCCTGCACCGTAAGCGCCAGTCCACCTGGCAGAACCGTATATCCATTTTCAGTTGACGCAACAAAACAGCGGATGGCGTAGGGCTTGGCAACAAGCTCCTTGCCATCAAACGATGGCGCTGTTGCCACCTGGAACGATTGTTCAGCAACCCACTTGGGCCCATTGAGCGAGATTTCAGCGATCAGCTTGTCGCGTTCTGCTGCGGCCATGTCGCTGATGCAGCGACCGGGCTGCGCATGCCCTGGGCGTGCCGTCGCTTCGAAAGCCGGCCTCAGCAGGAATTCGCCCGGCCGCGCCAGAACTTCCTCAAGGGCAGCCGGATCACCAAGCCAAAGCCGGGGCGTATCGCTTACGATGGGATCTTCACCCAGAAAATGCTGCGACAGTTTGCTCAGACACGGCCCGATACCCCGGTTCTCGACAATTGCGGTTCCCAGCGCATTGGCGACCAACGCAGGATTGTTGCGCACCGCCATCACAAGGCCGGCGGGGCCATCAAAACCATCAGGCCTCAACTCAAGCGGATCGGCTTTGGCGGCCTCTACTGCCCTGACCAGCAAATCCACAGGCTGCAGCCCTGCCAGCGTCTTGTGATAAGCTTTGCCGTCCGCCACCCGCAAGTCAGAACCTTCAAGCAGCTGATACCCCATATAGCGCGCCATGTAGGCATGGCTGAGATACGTCTCGTGATCCGGATTGGGCCCGAGAATGGCAATGCTCGGCGCCTCTTGACCCGACCGCCGCGCCAGTTCTTGGGCAATGTCCTGATAGAACCCAGAGATCCTCAAAGCATTGCAGTCGCGAAACATGCGGCTGCAAACATCTGCATGCACGACGCGGTTGGCCAGCGCATAGCCGTGCCCCGCAAGCGTCTCGGCATGGGAATCGATGATGCGCCATGCACCAGTCGTGTCGCGAGCCAGATCAAGCGCGAGGAACATCAGGCGAGGCGCATTCGCTTCGATACCGTGCACAGCACGCAGAAAGGAGGGATCGTCGAAGACAAGCGAAGAAGGCAGCAACCCACCATTGAGCACGTCCTGGCGACCGTAAATATCACCCAACAAGGCTTCATAAAGTCTTGCGCGCTGGATCAGCGCAATCTCAAGCTTCTGCCACTCATTTTGAGCGAGCACCAACGGGATGAGATCAAGCTTCCACGGCCGCTCAACCTGGTTAGGGTCAGAAAAACTATCGAGCGCAATGCCGTTCTCGACGATCCGGCGTTGGATGCGTTCAGATATAGCCGCGGCTCGTTCCGGACCAAGCGTCTCCAGAAACGAAACCACGGGCTGCCAATGCGGCCTGACACGTCCGTCTGGCCCGATCAGTTCATCAAAGGCACTACCGCGATACTGCGAGATCCAATCACCGCCCGGCGGCATGGCCGCACTCACCATGTTGGTCATATTGTCGTTCAAGATGCAAAAGCCTCCCCGAACAGGGGTCCAATTCACAACAGCCCCCGTGAAGCCCCCGCTTCATCCATCGCGCCAAACGTTATACGCGAGATTCTTTACAAAGTCGCGCTACGTGCGTGTCGCATTGACCTTAACGCGTTCAGGATTAACCAGGATTAACGACGCCAGTTTCAGCATTTGGCCCCCTACCCCCCAGTCATGCGGGTGGAATATGGCGCGCGCCCCTGCGGCATCGGTGCCAGCCCGGCGCGGCGTAGATCGAGCGTGAAAGGATAATCCGGGTTGTCATGGTGCACCGGCCGGATTGATGTCCCCGCCGTGTGCCCCATGGGTTCAAACCGGGCCAGGCGCCGGCCTTCCGCTTCGTAGGAATTGACTGGGAACGTATCGGGCGCCTTTCCACCGGGATGGAACACGTGGTAGCGGCACCCCCCCACTGAACGGCCTGACCAGGTATCGACAATATCGAACACCAGAGGCGAATGGATGCCAATCATCGGATGCAGAGCGCTCGGCGGCTGCCAGGCCCGGAACCTGATACCCGCTACGCCTTCGCCGTTGGTCCCGGAGGGCGCCAGCGGCACCGCTACACCACCACATTGGATGATATGTCGCCCAGGCACGAGGCCCTGGCACTTCACCTGCAGCCGTTCCACCGAGCTGTCGACGTAGCGTGCCGTCCCCCCGGCCATGCCCTGTTCGCCGAGCACATACCACGGCTCCAGCGCCTGGCGGATTTCCATGTCAACACCACCGTAGTGGACCGCGCCAAATTTCGGGAAGCGGAACTCAAAGTGTGGCGCAAACCATTCCACATCGAAGGCAAACCCTGCCGCATTGAGATCGTCGATAACCGTCTTCAGGTCCGCCCAGACGAAGTGCGGCAACATGAACCGGTCATGCAGATCCGTGCCCCAACGGATAAGAGGATGCCGGTAGGGCTGTTCCCAGAACATGGCGATCAAGGCGCGCAGCAATAGCTGCTGGGCAAGGCTCATGCGCGCATGAGGCGGCATTTCGAAAGAACGAAACTCCACCAACCCGAGCCGACCGGTTGGACCATCGGGGGAATAGAGCTTGTCGATACAGATCTCAGCGCGATGCGTGTTACCCGTTACATCGATCAACAGGTTTCGGAAAATCCGGTCGACGAGCCACGACGCCACCGGCTCACCACCGGGCAGAGGCACCTGCGCCATCGCGATTTCAAGTTCGTAAAGCTGCTCGTGACGCGCTTCATCGACACGTGGCGCCTGGCTGGTTGGCCCGATGAACATTCCTGAAAACAGGAACGACAGCGCGGGGTGATGCTGCCAATAGGTAATTATGCTGGCAAGCAGATCTGGCCGACGCAGAAAGGGGCTGTCTGCGGCAGTGGCCCCGCCAAGCACGATGTGGTTTCCGCCTCCAGTTCCTGAGTGACGCCCATCGAGCATGAACTTCTCAGTCCCAAGGCGCGACAGCCGGGCTTCCTCATACAGCGCCGTGGTAACATCGACCGCTTCGTCCCACGCCTGTGCGGCATGAATATTGACCTCGATCACACCGGGATCGGGCGTAACCTTGATGACATTGATCCGCGGATCGTGCGGCGGCTCATAGCCCTCAAGGCGAACTGCCGTGCCCGAAGCTCGCGCACTTTCTTCAATCGCCGCAGCCAAAGCAGCATAGTCCTCCGCATCCTGCAGCGGCGGCATGAAGATGCACAAATGACCATCGCGCGGCTCAATCGCCATCGCCGTACGCACACTGCCGGTAATTTCGTTTGCAGTGGCCATCGGACCGAATTCGGGTGGCACGAGCGTTGCAGTTTGACGCTTGGCCAGCAGCATGGCGCGCTCTGGCAGCGGCGCATGTTCCGACAATGGATCGCGAGGCTGCACATGCGGATAGTTGACAGCCCCTATGTAAGGAAGCCCGCCCAGCGGCAACCGGAACCCAACCGGGGAATCACCTGGAACAAGATAAAGATTGTCGCGGCGCATGCGCCAAGCCTCGGTCACCCAACGCCTGCCGCCGTCGCGGGTCTGCCAGCATTGCACGGGCAAGACATAGCCGGCCGGCACGCCCAGCCCCCGGTCAAACGCCTTGATGAGCCGCGAACGTTCCGCTTCATCTTCCAGCTTGTTATCCTGGATGTCGACCCCGAGCGGCAACTTCTGCTCCGCCAGGGCAAAGTGTGCTGGATCCTCATAGGCCGCAATTGCGCTTTCGGCAGGCAGTCCCATCTGCTCGCAAAGTTCGCGCGCGAAACGTTGCGCCGTTTCTATACTCGCGACTTTTTCCGGTCCTTCCTTGTCAACCAGCTGCTCATCGTTCCAAAGCGGTTTGCCGTCTTTGCGCCAGTAGACCGCAAAAGCCCAGCGCGGCAACTGCTCGCCCGGATACCATTTCCCCTGCCCGAAATGCATCAGCCCACCCGGTGCAAAGCGCCGCGATAGCCGCCGCAACAAGTCCTCTGCATAGCGCCGTTTCGTCGGCCCGACCGCCTCGTTGGTCCACTCGCCGCCGTCCATGTCATCAATCGAAACGAAGGTAGGTTCCCCGCCCATCGTCAATCGCACATCACCAGCACGCAGGCGTGCATCGACGCTGTGCCCCAGCGCCTCGATATCCTTCCATTGATTGTCGGTATAGGGCAGCGTCACCCGCGGTGTCTCGCGAATGCGGCTCACCTGCATGTCGAAGTCGAAACTCACTTCGGCAGGCTGATGCCCACCCGAAATCGGCGCGGCCGAAGCAAAGTGCGGAGCCGCCGCCAGCGGTATGTGGCCCTCGCCCGCCAGCAAGCCTGACGTGGGGTCAAGCCCCACCCAGCCCGCACCCGGCAGATAGACCTCCGTCCAGGCATGCAGGTCGGTAAAATCCACCTCCGTACCCGACGGACCATCAAGCGACTTCACATCTGGTTTGAGTTGAATGAGGTAGCCGGAGACGAACCTCGCCGCCAACCCCAGGTTACGAAGTACCTGCACCAACAGCCATGCCGAATCCCGGCACGAGCCAGAACACATCTCAAGCGTTTGCTCAGGCGTTTGCACACCCGCTTCCATCCGGATCAGATACTTGATGTCCAGATGAACATGCCGATTAAGCTCGACAATGAAATCGATTGTGTTGCGCTTGTCCTTGAACCGGAATTTTTCAATATAAGATCTGAGCCGGTCCGAAAGCGGCTCGCATTTCAGGTAGGGCGCCAGTTCCTGCCGTTCCAGCTCACCATAGGCGAACGGCCAATCATTCGCCGTCTCTTCCAGGAAGAAGTCGAACGGGTTGATGACTGCCATATCGGCAACCAGGTCGACGGTTATCGAGAATTCCTCGGTTTTTTCCGGGATGACGAGACGCGCCAGGAAGTTGCCGAACGCATCCTGCTGCCAGTTCAGGAAATGCTGCTCGGGCGTGATCTTCAATGAATAGCTCAGCACCCGCGTGCGGCTGTGCGGCGCTGGCCTCAATCGGACAATCTGAGGCCCCATCCCGATTGGCTTATTGTATGTGTAGGCGGTCCTGTGGGTAAGAGCGGCGTGGATTGACATGGGCCCTCGTTGGCCGGCTCACGATGAGCCCTGGGACTGCGATTGTGACGCCCCCTGAGACTGGGTTTGCGTTTGCGATTGGTCTTGGGACGGCGATATCGCCTCCGATCCGGACGGCGCGTCACCAGATGAAGGCTCGGGCCTTTGCGCATCGAAAAACGTGTAGGCCAGTTCATTGGACAACGCGATCAACTGCCGTTGGATCGTATCGTTGAACTGGTGCAAGCTTTCGATCAGCTTCGGGTCCTGTTCCGCCCGCGCCAGGGTCTGATTGAGAACGTCGATTTGCCGATGCGCTGACGACGTACTGCGCGCTTCGAATTGAGAGCGAAGCACACCCATGCCCTCATCCAGTTCGGCAATACAAAAGGCGATTGACCGGGGCACGGCACGATTGAATATCAAGAATCGCGCCACCGTTTCAGGATCCCGGCGCTTGTGCGCAATCCGCAGGAAGGCTTGCAGCGATGCCGCCGAACGCAACACCACCGACCAGAAACCATAATCACCCAATTCGGTCGGGTCGTCCTGCGCCGCACCTGGAATTTGCGCGAACCGGACGTCGAGCAGCCGGCTCATCTGGTCGGCTCGCTCAATCAAAACACCGAACATGAAGAAGTGCCACGCCGCATCCCGGTAGAGCGTCG
This sequence comes from Hyphomicrobiaceae bacterium, assembly GCA_047972825.1. GTDB lineage: Bacteria > Pseudomonadota > Alphaproteobacteria > Rhizobiales > Hyphomicrobiaceae > JAEUMD01. Next base: position 9,798 of record JBKEAX010000231.1, read on the forward strand.
CGTCAGCCACACCAAGCTGCGCGTAGGCTTCCTTCTTGACCATCTCACAGGTTTGCGCCATCCGCGCTTCGGAATAAGCAGATTCGGGCAGGTTGCGGAACCGGATGAAGAACGAATTGACCTGCAGCCACAGGTCTGTCGAGATCATCGCGCGCAGTGTCCGGGCGTTCTCGCGAGCGGCATGAATGGATGAAATGATGGAGCCGGAGTTGTTCCGATCGCTTGCATAGAACCGGATCACGCTACGCGAATCCGCCGTTGCGTTGTCAGCAAAAAAGCGTTCCGCATCGTCGTAAAGGCGCACCACCCAGGCCCAGTCCGCCGCTTCCGCCCGCGCCCCCCGACTGAAGGACGTCTGGACTTCGAGAACGCGCGCTAGGCAGGCCGAGCGTTCGGTATACCGCCCAAACCAGAACATGCACTCTGCGTAACGAGATAGTAGAGCCGTCGTCATGTCGCCTCGGTTTCCAATACCCACGTATCCTTGGTGCCGCCACCCTGTGACGAGTTGACGATTATGGAGCCCTTTTTCATGGCCACACGGGTCAGACCACCAGGCAGCACCCAGGTTTCCTTGCCCGTAACGGCAAATGGCCTCAAGTCTACATGGCAGGGCACCACACCCCGGTCCGTCAACGTCGGCCCGACACTCAACTCGATCATGGGCTGGCTGATGAAATTGGCAGGATCGGCCTTGAGCCTTTCAGCGCATTCTTCCAATTCCGCCGCTGTCGCTTTCGGCCCAACCACGATGCCATAGCCGCCCGATTCACCCACCGGTTTGACCACCAGCTTGTCGAGGTTGTCGAGCGTATAGGCCAACGCGTCCGCTTCCCGGCATATGTTGGTTTGCACATTTTCCAGGATCGGCTTTTCCGAAAGATAATATTCAATGATCCTCGGCATGTAGGCGTAGACCGCTTTGTCGTCTGCCACGCCGTTGCCCACGGCATTGGCGAGCGCCACATTGCCAGCTCGCGCAGCGCGCATCAGGCCAGGAACACCAAGCATGCTTTCGGGATTGAAGCACTCCGGGTCCAGGAATGCATCGTCAATCCTGCGATAAATCACATCGACACGCTGCAGACCGGCGATGGTTTTCATATAGACGCGGTCATCTTCGACGGTCAGGTCGCGCCCTTCCACCAAAGGCACGCCCATCTGTCGCGCAAGAAAGATATGCTCGAAATACGCCGAGTTGTAGATTCCCGGCGATAGCAGAACGATCTGCGGATCAAGGCCGGCACCTTCGGGCGCCACCTCGCGCAGCTTGTCATGCATTCGCGCGCCGTATTCCGACACAGAGCGCACGGCTATCCCTTCCAGCAGATCAGGGAACGCGCGCTGCATGAGGTTACGGTTTTCCAACACGTAGGAAACGCCCGAGGGCGTGCGCGCATTGTCCTCCAGCACCCGGAACTGACCGCTACCATCACGAATAAGATCAACGCCCGCAATGTGGACATATGTCCCGCAGGGAGGCTCATACCCGCACATCTGTGAGCGATAGTTGGCGTTCCCGCGCACCAGCTCTTCAGGAATGACGCCGTCCTTGAAGATCTTGCCATCATGGTAGACGTCATAAAGAAACAGGTTCAGCGCTTTTACACGTTGGATGACACCATTATTGATCGTGCGCCACTCGCCGGCGGAGATTACCCGCGGGATAATGTCGAACGGCAGGATGCGATCAATAGCGTCACGCTCTGTATACACTGTGAACGTCACGCCGAGATCGAACAACTCACTCGTTGCCTCGGCCGATCGGGCGCGAACCTCTTCTTCATCGAGAGCCGAAAGGATCTTCAAGAGGCTTTGATGTTTGGGCGTGTCGGCGCCTGCAGCCCCTCTCAACTCGCAGTAATAACCCCCTTGATCATAGGCGTCCAACAGGCCTTGCCCAAGATGATCATCCCCCGTCAAATTCTTGTCCATGCCTATAATGCACTCGGCTCAATCTGTTGCTTTGGCACTATCGAAACTACGATGCCCAATTTCTACACACTACATCGAGCGAGGCATCTATTGCCAGCCCAATTATTTGGCATGTAACGCTCAAAAATTTGGCGCGGCAAAGCAGGTCCAGGCCGCTATGCGGTGCCACACCATACCAACTTCATTGGCCTTGGGTCTACAGGGCTTCGG
>JBKEAX010000240.1:0-6525 GCA_047972825.1 Hyphomicrobiaceae bacterium
AGCATGTTCTTCACGCCGAACCGCTACACACTTCGACTGAACATGCTTTAGGTGCTGGGCACTTGAAGTACTCTGGTCTTGCTCAAAGCCCCTGGCAGGGTCAGCACTGCAGGCTGGGCCGCGTGCTTGCGCAACGACAATCGTGCAATAGGTGCATAACCCACGATTAGCCATTCCGACTGGCCAACAGTTGCTGGACCGACGGCCTCCAGCGTGTAACGTTCAAAAAAACATTTTGTCGCGGTTATCCGCCGCCGTTGCATGCCTCATCAGGCACCTTATATAAGCCGCATCAAAGACCGTAACTCCAGGGGGCCGCACCCCGGCCTGATTTGGACGTCAAGCCGTCAGACAGGGGATTATTCGGACGCCTTTGCGGGTCCGTCCGGCCTGCCACAAAAAGAGGAAATCTAATACCATGGCAAAAGTTATTGGCATTGACCTTGGAACCACAAACTCGTGTGTTGCCGTTATGGATGGCGGGAAGCCGAAAGTGCTGGAAAACGCCGAAGGTGCCAACACCACGCCATCAATCGTAGCTTTCACCGATGACAGTGAACGCCTCGTCGGCCAGACTGCGAAGAACCAGGCGGTCACCAACCCGCTCAATACCCTGTTCGCCATCAAGCGCCTCATCGGACGCCGCTTTGGTGATGACGCCGTCAAAAAGGACCAGGACCTGGTTCCCTACAAGATCGTCGAGGGCACGAACGGTGATGCCTGGGTAGAAGCCAACGGCAAACAGTATTCGCCGCAGGAGATTTCAGCCTTCATCCTACAGAAGATGAAGGAAACGGCAGAGGCCAAACTCGGCGAGACGGTGACACAGGCTGTCATCACGGTTCCGGCCTACTTCAACGACGCTCAGCGCCAGGCCACCAAGGACGCGGGTAAGATCGCGGGCCTTGAAGTGCTTCGCATCATCAACGAGCCGACGGCGGCCGCACTTGCCTATGGTCTCGACAAGAAGGATGGCGCCAAGACGATTGCCGTCTATGACCTTGGTGGCGGCACGTTCGACATCTCGGTGCTTGAGATCGGTGACGGTGTGTTCGAAGTGAAGTCAACCAACGGCGACACGTTCCTTGGTGGCGAAGACTTCGACATGAAGATCGTGTCGTACCTCGCTGACGAGTTCAAGAAAGAGCAAGGCATCAACCTGCGCAACGACAAGCTTGCGTTGCAGCGCCTCAAAGAAGCGGCGGAGCGCGCCAAGAAGGAATTATCTTCATCCACGCAGACGGAAATCAATCTGCCCTACATCACTGCCGATGCGGGTGGTCCGAAGCACCTCACCATGAAGCTTACCCGGGCAAAGCTGGAAAGCCTTGTCGATGGGTTGATCGAGCGGACCAAGGGACCGTGCCTCAAGGCCATCAAGGACGCCGGGCTGCAGGCTGCCGACATTGACGAAGTCGTCCTGGTGGGCGGCATGACGCGCATGCCGAAGGTGCAGGAGGTTGTCAAGGAGCTGTTCGGCAAGGAACCCCACAAGGGCGTCAACCCCGACGAGGTGGTTGCCATTGGTGCCGCGATCCAGGGTGGCGTGCTGAAGGGTGAGGTCAAGGACGTTCTGCTGCTTGACGTGACGCCGCTTTCGCTCGGCATCGAAACACTGGGCGGTGTCTTCACGCGCCTTATCGACCGCAACACGACGATCCCGACCAAGAAGAGCCAGACATTCTCCACGGCTGAAGATGGCCAGACCGCAGTGACCATCCGCGTCAGCCAAGGCGAACGTGAAATGGCGGCCGACAACAAGCAGCTTGGTACGTTCGACCTGGTTGGTATTCCGCCAGCGCCGCGCGGCATGCCGCAGATCGAGGTCACTTTCGATATCGATGCAAACGGCATTGTCCACGTCTCTGCAAAGGACAAGGCGACCGGCAAGGAGCAATCGATCCAGATCCGTGCCTCTGGCGGGCTTTCGGACGACGAGATCGACCGCATGGTCAAGGACGCCGAAGCCCATGCTGGCGAAGACAAGAAGCGGCGCGAGCAGGTCGAGGTGAAGAACCACGCCGAGAGCATGGTGCATCAGCTTGAGAAACAGCTCGCTGACCTCAAGGACAACGACAAGGTCAATGCGGTCAAGGAGGACGTCGAAAAAGAAATCGCTGCCACGAAGGAAGCGATTGATTCTGGCGACGCCGAAAAGATCAAGGCTGCGACCGAGAAGTTGTCTCAGGCTGCCATGAAGATTGGTGAAGCCGTCTATGCCAGCCAGCCCGACGGTGCTGGTGCAGACGATGGTGCTTCGGCTTCAGGTGCCGATGAACAAGGCGGCGACGACAATGTCGTTGACGCTGACTTCGAGGAAGTCAAGGACGACGACAAGAAGTCGGCCTAACGCCGAATTCCAACAAGGGGTCTGGTCGCAGCCGGGCCCCTTACTCACATTGTTTCGATATTGTTTAGCAATCCATACGTCACTCCGGACCACACCACCATCGACCCGCGGCTGCTCCTAACCGAGTTGCATGCCAATGATCAGATGGCACTGCAGGCAGTGGAACGGCACATTTGATATGGTTTAGACAAGAGTTCGGACAACAACAACGATGCACGGGCCAGCGCCCGTCAATGACTTGAATGCCAATGGCCAAGCGCGATTATTATGAAGTCCTGGGGCTAAAAAGGGATGCGAGCGACGCGGACCTGAAGGGAGCCTTTCGAAAGCTCGCCAAGGACTGTCACCCTGACCGCAATCCCGAAGATAAAAACGCAGAACAGCGTTTCAAGGAGATCAACGAGGCCTACGAGACCTTGAAGGATCCGCAGAAGCGCGCCGCGTATGACCAGTTCGGCCATGCTGCATTCGAAGGTGGCCGTGGCCCCGGCGGGCCTGGCGGTTTCGGTCCTGATTTTGCCTCGTCCATGTCGGACATCTTCGATGATCTTTTCGGCGAATTCATGGGTGGGCGACGCGGCAGTCCGCGTGGCCGCTCGACGCGTGAGCGTGGTGCCGACCTGCGCTATAACATGGAAATCTCTCTGGCGGACGCATACAACGGAAAGAATGCCGAAATCGTCGTACCCACTTCGGTTGTATGTGAAGTCTGCTCTGGCTCCGGGGCCAAGCCTGGCACAAAACCGACAACATGTCCGACATGTGCAGGCCACGGCAAAGTGCGCGCATCACAAGGCTTTTTCACAATCGAGCGGACCTGCCCCACCTGCCAAGGCCGTGGCGAGGTGATCCAGGACCCGTGCAGTGCATGCTCTGGCTCCGGGCGCATCACCAAGGAACGCAAACTGGCTGTCAACATTCCCGCAGGTGTTGAAGATGGCACCCGAATACGGCTGGCCGGTGAAGGTGAATCGGGACTGCGTGGTGGCCCTGCTGGGGACCTATACATATTCCTTTCGATCCAGCCGCACGAATTCTTCCAGCGTGATGGTGCCGACATCTTCTGCAAGGTGCCGATCGCCATGACCACGGCTGCACTCGGCGGACAGATTGATGTGCCAACCGTCGATGGTTCGATCACGCGCGTGAAAGTGCCTGAAGGGACCGAGACCGGCAAACAGTTTCGATTGCGCAGCAAGGGCATGCCTGTGCTTCGCTCCAAGGTCACTGGCGATATGTATATCCAGGTGGAGGTTGAGACACCAAAGAGTCTGACCAAGCGCCAGCGTGAACTGCTTGAAGAATTCGAGGAGGAGAGCCACAAGGAGACATCACCTCACAGCGCAGGCTTCTTTAGCCGCGTTAAAGAATTCTTCGAAGGCAAGAGCTGACGGACGAAACAGATTAGCGCACAGCCCAGGCCGGACCCCACTTTGGTCGCGCGGGCTTCTCTTTTGTCGCTTGTTTAATTTTCTTTGCGCCTTCGCGCGAAATCGTTGAGCCTCTAGCCGCGCTGTGCTGCGGGTGACCAAAGCGCCTGGGCCCGCTACCATCGTTTCTGTTCGCATCCGAATTGCAACCAACGTTGATGAAGGCCATGACATCTCAAGTCCGACTTTTGTTTTTCGCCGGGTCCCAGCGCCAGGCTTCCTACAATAAGCGTCTTGCCCGGCTTGGCGCCTCAATCGCTGAAGCCAATGGTGTTGCAGCGACGTTTGCAGACCTTGGCGATTACCCCATGCCGATCTACGACGGCGATCTGGAAGCCGCCGAGGGTCCGCCGGAAAATGCATCCAAGCTGAAACACCTTATGGGCCTGCACACCGGCATCTTCATTGCCTCGCCCGAGTACAACAGTTCAATCTCCCCGCTTTTGAAAAACTCACTGGATTGGGTGAGCCGCATTCAGGAAGGTGACGAAGACAAGAACGAGGTTTTCAAGACGCGCGTGTTCGCGCTCGGCTCTGCATCGCCCGGCGGGATGGGGGGATTGCGGGGCCTCAACACTGTGCGTCAGGTGCTGGAGCTTGGGCTCGGCGCTCTGGTGCTACCAGAGCAATTTGCCGTTCCCAGAGCTGCCGAGGCTTTTGACGAAAACGGGCACCTGAAAAACAAGGATTCCCAGGAAGCCTTGAAGGCTCTCATTCAGAGGCTTGCCCGTGCCGCCCACGTGTTGCATGGGTAATGTGAGGTTGATGGCGAGGCCACATGTTCAAGGCTTTCCAAGCCGCCAAGCCAACACCTAGTCCATGAAAGTCATTGGTAGCCATGACCAACGATATCCACCTGAAAGACCGCCTGATCGTCGCCCTTGATATGCCGACTGTAGAAGAGGCGGCACGGCTTGTGGCGCAGCTGCAAGAGGGTGTGCATTTCTACAAGGTCGGGCTGGAGCTGCTGTTTGCTGGCGGGCTCGATTTTGCCCAACACCTGAAGGCGCATGGCAAAAGGGTGTTCCTGGACATGAAGCTTCTCGACATCGGCAATACCGTGGAGCGAGCGGTGGCCAATGCGGCCGAATTCGGCGTCGATTTTCTTACCGTCCATGGCCAGGACCTGAAAACGCTGCACGCTGCAGTTGCCGGGCGCAGTCATTCTGACCTGAAACTTCTCGCGGTTACTGTTTTAACAAACCTGTCGGTGGACGATCTCAAACAGCAGGGATCCTCCATGACGCCAAGCGACCTTGTTGTGCACCGGGCACGTATGGCACAGGAGGCTGGTTTTGACGGTGTCATTGCTTCAGGCCAGGAGGCGCACCGAATTCGGAAAGCCGTTGGGCATGACTTCCTCATCGTCACACCTGGCATCCGCCTGGAAGGCAGCGCCATGGACGACCAGGAGCGGGTGATGACACCGGAGCATGCGATCAGGGCTGGCGCCGACCACATCGTCGTTGGCCGCCCGATTACCGAAGCCGACGACCCGCGCGCGGCGGCGCTCGCTTTCTGCCAACACATTCGCGATGCACTGATGCTCAACTGAGTTCTGTGCGCCTTTTGACCCAACAACGACAAGAGAATTGAAATGCCCAAGGGATACGTTATTGCCCACGCCACCGTAACCGACGCCGACAAATGGGGGCAGTATGTCGCCAAGTCAAAAATCGCGCTCGACAAGTATGGCGGCACGCCGATTGTGCGCGGCGGCCAGTGCGAGGTCGTGGAAGGCAACGGCACCCAGCGCAACGTGGTGATTGAATTTGCCAGCTATGCCGATGCAATCGCCTACGCCAAGTCACCCGAATACGCTGAAGCGAAGGCGCTGCGCCAAGGCGCCGGTTCGATCGACATCACGGTTGTGGAAGGCGTGTGAGCAGATTGCACGCAAAAGCACGCGAGACGTTCAAGCTCAAAAGTTGATCTTGACGCCGCCGCGGGCTTCGGAGCGGGCAAAACCGTCATCGCCGAAATGCACTTCGCTGTCGAGATAGGCGGCGGCCCCGCGGCCCAGGCTGACCGTTGCCGTCACACCGGCAAAGCCTGTCACCGCGTTGTCGTCACCACCTGGGCTGAACGAGATAGCCTCGCCCAGCAGCACCGCTGAGACGCGGTCGCTGTCGGAGGTCCAGGCTTCGACACCAATGCGCGGCGCCAGCGTTGCGCCGTCGGCCACGACCGGGAACGCCAGTTGCAAGCGGCCGAGCCACAACGACACATCGCGATCGCCAACGGAGAAGGTGTCGGTTGCGCCCCTCTCGGAATAGCCATCGAGAGACAGGTAGGCATAGCGGCCACGCGCGCTTGGCTCCACTGTCCAACCGGCAATGTTGAATTGCGTGCCGACCGTCAGTTCCGGCGAGACGAACGTGCCGTCGTAGGACGCCTTGGCGATCTCGATGCCGCCGGGCGCCAGATTGTTCGCCACCCGGCGTCTGCTGTCGGAGTCTGACTGGCCCGCTGTCACCAACAGGCGGGCGAAGGCGTTGCCGCGCAGATAGCTCAGATAACCACCGCCGATGTAGCTGTCGGCGTCGAGCTTCTGGGATGAATAATCAACGCCGAGGTTGGCGTTCGAGGCGCCACCGAAGGCACCGATGATGACGCCGGGGCGTATGCGGCCGTCAATGCCTGCAATGCCGCCGTAGTACTTGGTGTCGGAGCCGACGCTCGCGTGGTCAGCATCGTCGCTGCGCGAGCCGCCGAAGGCCTGCGCCCAAAGGCCGCCCCGGAGAC
>JBKEAX010000264.1:0-13419 GCA_047972825.1 Hyphomicrobiaceae bacterium
GCCAACATGGGATTTGCCGAGCACGCTAACGTTCCAGTTGTTCTTGCAGGCGATATCGACCGGGGTGGCGTCATTGCTCAGATCGTTGGAACCAAGGCTGTGCTCGACCCGCGCGACGCCGGTCGCATCGCAGGCTTCATCATCAACAAATTCCGCGGTGATCCATCGCTGTTCGACGACGGCTATGCCTACATCGAGAAGGCCACCGGCTGGCGTGGATATGGCGTTATACCGTTTTTCCCTTCCGCTGCTGACCTGCCTGCTGAAGATGCGCTCGACCTTGAAACGCGCCCGCGCGACGTCCCTTTCAAAATCACCTGGCTGGCTTTGTCACGCATCGCAAACTTCGACGACATTGATCCTTTAAAGCAGGAGCCGGGCGTCAGCCTGCATATGGTTCGCGCCGGTCAGCCCATTCCCGGCGATGCGGATCTCGTCATCATTCCCGGAACCAAATCCACACGCGGCGATCTCGCTTTTTTTAGAGCCCAGGGTTGGGACATCGATCTTGCAGCGCATGTCCGGCGCGGCGGCCGCGTGCTTGGCATCTGTGGCGGCTACCAGATGCTGGGACGTACAATCGCCGACCCGCAGGGGATAGAGGGTGCACCTGGAACATCGCCTGGTCTCGGCCTGCTTGATGTGGAAACCACAATGAGCGGCGACAAACGGCTGTTGCGCACCTCCGCCCGGCATGTGGCGACCCGCCTTTCCATTGATGGCTACGAGATCCACATCGGCGTTACCACCGGCCCCGACTGTGTGCGGCCGTTCGCACGGATCGCAGATCAACCGGACGGCGCGGTCTCGGCAGATGGACGGATCACCGGTACCTATCTGCATGGCATGTTTGCCAATGATGATTTCCGCTCCAAATACCTTGCCGCGCTAGGGGCTCCGGTTTCTTCGCATGCGTACTCAGCCCACGTGGAAGCTACGCTCGATGCGCTGGCCGCGCATCTGGAGCAGCACCTCGACGTCAATGGCCTGTTCGCGATGGCGGGATGATGGTGTCTAGATCGCGTTCACTTTTCACGGAATCACGAACGCGCTCTATTTTCCTTTGTTCTGAGCATGTTCTTCACGCCGAACCGCGTACACTTCGGCTGAACATGCTCTACCGGCGGCGCCCGCCTTGGCGGGGCGGCCGGTTTCTTCGCTGGTTGAGGCGCTTGCCGCCCTTGATATGGGGCAGCGCGCCCTTGACCGGCGGTGTCAGCACTTCAAAGCGCAAGGCACCGGCTGAGGGAATGGCCTCAACCAGCCGGACTTCGACGGCATCGCCCAGGCGGTAGGCAGCGTTCGAGCGTGAGCCTAGCAGCGCGTGCGCCTCTTCGACATGGTGATAGTAATCATCATCGAGGCTGGAGATCGGGACGTAGCCGTCGGCGCCGGTCTCGGCAAGGCGGACGAACAAGCCAGACCGCGTAACGCCGGCGATGCGGCCCTTGAATGTTGCGCCGATGCGGTCCGACAGATGCGCTGCGATCAAGCGATCCACAGTCTCGCGCTCGGCAGCCATGGCCCGGCGTTCAGCTTCAGAGATCAGGCGGGCCGTCTCGCTGAGATTATCGATGTCACTTTCCGCAAGGCCACCGTCGCCAAGGCCAAGGCCGGAGATCAAAGCACGGTGAACGAGTAGATCTGCATAACGGCGGATGGGGGAGGTGAAGTGTGCGTAGCGGCGCAGATTGAGGCCGAAGTGACCATAGTTCTCCGTGGTGTATTCGGCCTGTGACTGCGAGCGCAGCACCACCTCGTTGACAAGCTCGGGCACGGGCAGTGCTTTTGCACGATCGAGAATGCGGTTGAAGGCCGCTGGTTTCAATTGGCCTTGTGGCGGCAGTTTCAAGTCAAGCGTTTCAAGGAACTCGCTCAGGGACTTCAGCTTCTCTTTCGACGGTTCGGCATGTGCGCGGTAGACAACCGGCTTTTTCTTCGCCTCCAGGGCCTGGGCAGCGGCAACATTGGCCTGGATCATGAACTCTTCAATGAGGCGATGTGCCTCCAGCCGTTCAGGCACGACGATGTCGGCGACCCGGCCATTCTGGTCGAGCTTTATTTTCTTTTCCGGCAGGTCAAGATCGAGAGGGCCACGTTTGTCACGTGCTTTTGCGATTGCCTGGTAGGCGGCCCACAATGGTTTCAGGGCGGCATCCATCACCAGCGCTGCGGTTTCACCGGGGGCGCCGTCGAATGCTGCCTGCGCGTCCTGGTAGGACAGTTTGACGGCCGAGCGCATCATCGCCCGATGGAAGGAATGGCTGCGTTTCTCGCCATGGCTGTCAAACACCATACGAGCAACGAGACATGCGCGGTCTTCGCCTTCACGCAAAGAGCACAGGTCGTTGGAGATCTTTTCCGGCAACATCGGCACGACGCGGTCGGGAAAGTAGACCGAGTTGCCGCGCAGTCTAGCCTCTTTGTCGAGGCGTGTTTCGGGCCTTACGTAGTGCGCAACATCAGCGATCGCGACCAGCACAATGTGTCCGCCTGGGTTGCCAGGTGCGGTGTCCGGTTCGGCATAAACAGCATCATCGTGGTCGCGGGCGTCGGCCGGGTCGATGGTGATGAGTGGGATGTTGCGGAAGTCTTCGCGCCCCTTCATCGTGGGAGGTTTGAGGTCGGCTGTCTCGGCAATAATGCTGTCGGGAAAGTCATCGGGTATGCCGTGGGCGTGTACGGCAATGAGGGAGATCTGGCGCTGGTCGTCCGGATTGCCGATTGTTTCAATGATGCGCGCCTGGGGCGAGGCAAAGCGCCCGCGTTTGGCCAGTTCGAAGCGAACGAGATCGCCGTCCTTGGCTTCGCCCTGATCTGATTTCTGGACCGGCCATGACCTTAGTGATTTGCGGTCGACCGGTTCGATCGTGCCGCCGCCTTGTTTTGCTGAGCGGAATATCCCTACGAGGCGGCGCTGGTCTCGGGGAAGGCGGCGGATCGGCTCGGCTTCGAAGCGATACCCTGCAACGTCGTAGCCTTCCAGTTCGTTGATGCGTGCCAGCACGCGATCACCGATGCCGATCTCGGCGTCCTGGCGACGGTTGGGCCGATGCGCGACGAGAAGGAGAACCTGAGGTCGCGCACCTTCCTCGTCGTCCCACACCACGGGTTCGGCCACCAGATCACCGTCGTCATCACGGCCCTTGACCTCAAGTACCGTTACGGGGGGGAGGCCACCTCGTTTCTTGAGCTTCTTTTTATCGCCAGCAAGAAGGCCTTCATCGGCCATCTCTGCCAGTAGCCGTTTCAAGGCTATCCGGGCGCCGCCCTTGATGGAGAACGCGCGTGCGATCTCGCGTTTACCGACCTTGCCGGTGGCATTCTGCACGAAGTCAAGAATCTGCTCCCTGGTCGGCAGTTCGGCGGAGGCTGGCACGGGTTTGGCTTTTTTGGCCTTGGTGGCCGGTTTGGGTTTGCGCGCCACGGTGGCCCTGCTCAATCCGCCCCGGCGGATGATTTGGCCGGAGCTTTCTTGGCTGGCGCCTTTTTGGCAGTTGCTGTCTTGGCCGGCGTTTTCTTCGCAGCAGGTTTCTTGGCTGCTGTTTTCTTGGCCGGTGCCTTTTTCGCAGCCGCTTTCTTGGCGGGTGTTTTCGCCTTGGCCTTTGCTGCTGACTTGCGCGCGGGTTTCTTCTTGCCTCCACCCTTGGCAATGCGCTCTTCAAGGAGAGCGATTGCTTCTTCCTGCGTCAGCGCGGCTGGATCTTTGTCCTTTGGAATAGTGGCGTTGACCTTGTTGTGCGTCACGTAAGGTCCATAGCGGCCTTCGAGAACCTCTATCTTGCCGCCTTCCGCGGGATGTTCGCCAAGATCCTTCAGAACCTTGCGTGACTGGGTGCGGCCGAACCGACCGCCACCGCCGCCGGCCCGCTTTTCAGCCAGCAAGGTAACGGCCCGGTTGATGCCGACCGAGAACAGTTCGTCGATGGAAGGCAGGTTGACGTAGGTTTTCTTTTTCTCCGCGTCCTCATGCACAATGAACGGACCGAAACGGCCAAGACCAGCAGTGATCGGATTGCCGTCCTCAGGGTGGGTGCCGACTTCACGGGGCAGGTTCAGAAGCTTCAATGCGAATTCGAGTTCGATACTGGCGGCATCCACGCCCTTGGGGATCGACGAACGGCGAGGCTTTTCGCCCTCTTCGTAGTCCTTCTGCTCTCCAAGCTGCAGGTAGGTGCCAAAGCGTCCCGCCTTGACCATTACAGGCAGGCCGGAGTCGGGATCGTAGCCGAGGATCTTGCCGTCGAGTTCATTTTCGACGGATTGTGACAGGCCACGCCGGTAGGAGCAGCCGCCGTCCTCTTCCTTGTAGTTGGAACAGCCGATAAAGGGACCATAGCGGCCGGGCTTGAGGCTCAGACGGCCTTTGCCGCATTGCGGGCACGAACGCGGGTCGGATCCGTCTTCCCGCGGCGGGAAGATGTGTGCCCCCAGCATCTCGTTGAGCGCTTCCATTACGTCGCCGACGCGCAGATCCTTGATCTCATCGACGGCGCCGGTGAAGTTCTTCCAGAAGTCGCGCAGGACATCACGCCAAGCGAGCTTGTGGTCGGATATAAGGTCAAGCTGTTCTTCGAGATCGGCCGTGAAATCATACTCGACATAGCGCTTGAAGAAGCTCTCCAGGAACGCAATCACGAGGCGTCCCTTGTCCTCTGGTATCAGGCGTTTCTTGTCGAGACGGACGTATTCGCGGTCGCGCAGGACGGCAAGCGTCGAAGCGTAGGTGGACGGCCGGCCGATGCCCAGTTCTTCCATACGCCTGACCAATGAGGCTTCGGTGAAGCGAGGCGGGGGCTGAGTGAAGTGCTGGTTGGCTTCGATGCCGCGGTCGGTCAGCTTGTCGCCTGAGGCAAGTGCGGGCAGCAGGCGGCCGTCTTCATCTTCGGGATCATCGTCACGGCTTTCGGAATAAAGCGTCAAGAAGCCTTCGAACTTTATGACCGAGCCGGTTGCGCGGACGCCGTAGGTCTTGCCATCCTTGCCGGGTACGTTGATTTCCGCGCTGGTCTGCTCAAGTTCGGCTGATGCCATTTGGCTGGCGAGGGCGCGCTTCCAGATGAGTTCATAGAGCGCGGCTTCATCCGGTTTCAGACGCCCTTTCATGTCCTTGGGCAGGCGCGTGATGTCGGTTGGGCGGACTGCTTCGTGGGCTTCCTGGGTGTTTTTGGCCTTGGTCTTGTATTCGCGGATGAACGGCGCGACGAAGCGTTTGGAATATAGGCTTTCGATTTCCTTGCGGATTTCCGTGATCGCCTCGGGAACGATGTCCACACCGTCGGTACGCATATACGTGATGAGGCCAGCGGTCTCACCGCCGATGTCGATGCCTTCATAAAGGCGCTGAGCCACCTGCATGGTCTGCTTGGCGGAGAAGTTGAGCTTGCGGCTGGCTTCCTGTTGCAGTGTCGAGGTGGTGAATGGTGGGTAGGGGTTGCGCTTGACGGCCTTCTTGTCGACAGAAGCGACAGTGAATGCACCGCCCTCGATTGCCGCCTTGATGGCCTTGGCGTCTTTCTCGTTATTGATGTCGAGCTTTTTCAGGGCCTTGCCGCCAATCGAGACGAGACGGGCCTTGACGTCCTCATTCTTGGCGGTGGCAAGCAGGGCCTCGATGGTCCAGTACTCGTCGGTCTTGAATGTCTCGATTTCCAGTTCCCGGTCGCAGATGAGGCGCAGTGCCACGGACTGCACGCGGCCAGCCGAGCGGGCGCCGGGCAGCTTGCGCCAGAGCACCGGCGAGAGCGTGAAGCCAACGAGATAATCGAGCGCGCGACGGGCGAGATAGGCCTCGACCAGAGGCTGGTCGATCTGGCGCGGTTTGGCCATCGCGCTCTGGATTGCCTGTTTGGTGACGGCGTTGAAGGCAACGCGCTCGACCGGCATATCTTTGCCGATCGCCTTTTTCTTCTGCAGCACCTCAAGAATGTGCCACGAGATCGCCTCGCCTTCGCGATCGGGGTCGGTTGCGAGGATCAGCTTGTCGGCACCTTTGACGGCATCCGTGATTTCCTTGAGAATTTTCTTGGACTTGGTGTCAACGTCCCAGTGCATCTCGAAATCGTTGTCAGGCTCGACCGAACCATCTTTGGACGGCAAGTCGCGGACATGGCCGAATGAGGCCATAACCTTGTAGGCCTTGCCGAGATATTTATTGATGGTCTTCGCCTTGGCTGGCGATTCCACGATGACAATGTTCATTTGCGGCCTTCGGAAGGGGCGCCTGGATTGGAGCCTCGCGGTACATGGTTATGCCCGTTACGCGCCGCTTTTGGGTGGTGGTACGGGGTGGGCCAGGACCTGGGCTTTGGCGGTTGCAATGGCGGCAGAACATCCGCGAAGTCAGATGTTCTGTCAAACGGGATCAATGTGCCTCAAGGCCATTGTAATAAAATTAGCATGTCTTTCCAGGCGGTTAGACACTTATGGTGTTCTGCAAATGTTCGCTGGGTTCCTGGAGCTGGGGGCGCAAAACATGGGTTTGCCATGTCAATCAGAGGTACGTGAGATCAGTCCACCCCCATGCCTGATAATACGCCCGGCGAGGTCAAGCTCCATCGTTACAACGTTCAGCACACGCGGTGCCAAGCCGGTTGCCCGCATCAAGGCATCGATGTCGACGGGGGCGGGGCCCAGGGCGGAGAGCACCAGGCTGCGTTCGTCATCACCAAGTAGCGGTGGTGGCATAGGAGGGGGAGGTTCCCATTGCGTGGTGGGATGTTGCTCGGCGAATGCTGCATCAGGCGAGAGGCCTGAGAGGGGTTGGAGTGCTTCTATGATGTCGCTGGGAACCGTGGCTATCGTCGCGCCGGTTTTCAGCAGGCTGTTGGTGCCTTCGGCGCGAGGGTCGAGCGGGTGACCGGGGACGGCGAAAACTTCGCGCCCCGCTTCGCCGGCCATGCGCGCCGTAACGAGCGTTCCCGAGCGGCGCGCCGCTTCGACAACAAGCACGCCCAGGGCAATGCCGGCGATGATACGGTTGCGACGCGGAAAATCCTTTGCACGTGGCTGAAACCCTGGCGGCATTTCGGAAACGATCGCGCCGTGTTCAGAGATGGCTTGCGTTAAGTTTGCATTTTCAGGCGGGTAGACGACATCAACGCCGCCGGCGACGACGGCGATCGTGCCCGTATCGAGCGTGGTCTCGTGTGCGGCGGCGTCTATGCCGCGAGCCAGGCCGGACACTATAACGTAGCCGGCCCGGCCAAGCCCTTTTGCGAACTGGTGCGTGAGCTTATGACCGGCGGCGGAGGCTTGTCTCGAACCCACGATGGCGACGGCAGGGCGTGTGAGAAGCTCCGTGGAGCCGCGCACGTACAGCATCGGCGGCGGTGCATCGATGGATGCGAGGGCCGGTGGGTAGCCTGGCTCGATTGTGAAAATCGATGCTGCCCCAATTCTGGCGGCTTGCTCCAACTCTCGTTCGGCATCTGCTTTTGGCGTAATACGGATGCGCCGCTTGTTGCCGCCCCGTGCAGCAAGTTCTGGCAGGGCAGCCAGCGCGGGCTCCGCGCCGCCATAGTGGTTGATCAACTCGCGGAACGTAACAGGGCCGACGTTGGCACAACGAATGAGGCGCAGGCAGGCCAGCCGTTCGGCGTCGTTGAGGGTCGCGACTGGCAACGGTGCAGCCGTAAACAGGGACTGGGAAGCGGGCTTTTTATTTACCACCGATCTTTGGCTCCTGTCCGGCCACGAGACGGCGGATGTTGGCTGTGTGCTTTATCAGCAGGAAGGCGGACATGATAATCGTTATGATTGCAAGGTTTGGGCTGTCCAACAGCCACGCTGCCAGTGGTGTCACGACAGCGGCAACCAATGCGGAGAGCGACGAATAGCGCGTTGTGATAGCGAGCACGAGCCAAATGGTACAGAACACGAGTGCGATTTTCCATGCTGCACCGAGCAGGACACCAATGTAGGTCGCTACGCCCTTGCCACCCTTGAAACCAAGCCAGATGGGAAAGAGGTGACCGAGGAATGCGCCAAGTCCGGCAGCCAGGCCGGGCCAGGCCGTCAGCACGGCGCCTTCGCCATGGGCATCAGGTATTGCTGCCGTCTGCCCTGTTAACAGAATATTGGCCACCAATTGCGCAACGACCACGGCAGCGGTGCCTTTCAAAACGTCAAACAAGAGTGTTGCTGCGGCGAGTTTCTTGTTGCCCGTGCGCAGGACGTTGGTGGCGCCGATGTTGCCCGAGCCGATCGAGCGGACGTCGCCCAATCCTGCAAGGCGCGTCAGGATCAGGCCGAACGGGATGGAGCCCAGTACGTAGCCGAACACGAATGAGGCAATGAGGGCGATCATCAGAATGCCCATGTCAGCCTCCGCGTTGCTGCCGCGTAGCTGCAATTCCCGGCCTTCGCGGGAGTAGCGGTGATGGGTGGAGCAAATGACATGAATTGCACGTGCGGGACCTGGATGGCTTCAATTGGGCAAGCACCCAGCCGTCAGGTGCGCGCAACCCCAGCGTATTCGTAGACGGTCTCGCCTGCAACGACGGTTCGCAAGACGCGCCCTTGCATGCGGGCCTCATCGAAAGGGGTATTCTTCGAGCGAGACTTCAAGAGGTCCTTGTTGACCACCCAGGGTTCGTCTGGATCAAACAGAACGAGGTCGGCGGGTGCGCCTTTGATCAGACGGCCGGACTCAAGGCCCAGGAGTTTCGCAGGGTTGATGGTCAGCGCCTTCAGAAGCTGCATCAAGGTGAGGTCACCAGCATGAACCAGGCGCAGGCCGGCGGACAAGAGCGTTTCGAGCCCGACAGCACCGTCGGAGGCCTCAGCAAAAGGACGTCGCTTGACGTCGGCATCTTGGGGATCATGGCTGGATACGATGATGTCGATATCGCCCGATGCAATGCCTTCCACCATGGCGCGGCGGTCTTCGTCGGCGCGCAGAGGTGGGCGGACCTTGAAAAATGTCCGGTACGAGCCGATGTCGTTTTCGTTAAGTGTAATGTGATTGATGCTGACACCGGCGGTGACGGCAAGCTGCTTTGCCTTGGCCTTGCGGATGACGTCCAGGCTTTCGCTGCATGTGATCGTTGCGGCGTGGTAACGTGCTCTGGTCATCTCGACAAGGCGCAGGTCGCGTTCAAGCACAATCGTTTCGGCGTGTTTCGAAACGCTGGGCAGGCCAAGCCGCGTTGCAACCTCGCCGGAGTTCATTGCGGCGTTTGCTGAAAGGAAAGGGTCCTCGGTGTGGTGGACAATAAGGGCGCCGAAATCCTTCGCATAGTTGAGCACATTGCGCATGACACGCGTGTTGGCGACGGTGGATTTTCCATTTGAAAAGGCAACCGCTCCGGCACGCTTCAATAAGCCGATCTCAGTCATCTCCTCGCCCTGAAGGCTCTTGGTCATGGCGGCCATGGTGGCGATGTGGACCACGGCGTTGTCGCGAGCCCTACGCTGGATGAAATCGACAAGCGCAACCTGGTCAATAACCGGCTTGGTATCTGGCATCACGACGATTGTCGTCACACCACCAGCGGCTGCAGCCATAGAGGCTGTTTTCAAGGTCTCGCGATGCTCCGCCCCTGGCTCTCCGGCAAACACCTGAGCGTCAATGAGGCCGGGGGCCAGAATACAACCGCGGCAATCGATAACTTGAGTGGCGTCAGGTGCGTTGCGCCGCAAGTGCGGGCCGATATCCGTTATGATGCCTTCCCTGAACGCGAGGCCGCCGGGTTCATCTCGATTTGCGGCTGGGTCTATGAGGCGCGCGTTTATGAAGACTGTAGTGCCTTCATTATCATTGGGCAGCATTGATTTGTTTGCGGTCTTTCCACCGTTTGGGCGTTTGCCTTTCGAGGATGCAGTTGCCATTGCGCGCGCCCTCATTCGTTGGGAAGGTTGCCGGCGAGTGCTTCAAGCACGGCCATTCGAATGGCGACGCCCATCTCGACTTGCTCGCGGATCACGCTGCGCGAGTGGTCGGCAACGGTAGAAGCAATTTCAACACCTCGGTTCATTGGGCCGGGATGCATGATGAGCGCATCAGGTTTGGCGCGTGCGAGCTTTTCGTGGTCGAGGCCAAAGAAGTGGAAGTACTCCCGTGTTGAAGGGACAAAGGAGCCCTCCATCCTCTCAAGCTGCAAGCGCAGCATCATTATAACGTCTGCGTCGGCGATGCCCTGGTGCATGTCGGTGAAGACTGAGGCGCCGAGGCGGTCGGACGCGGCTGGGAGAAGCGTTGATGGTGCAACAATGCGAACGTTTGCCCCCAGGGTGTTGAGTACGTTGATGTTGGAGCGTGCGACGCGGGAATGCTGAATGTCGCCGCAGATCGCGACGGTCAAACCGCCGATGCGGCCTTTCGCGCGCCTGATGGTAAGGGCGTCGAGGAGAGCTTGTGTTGGATGTTGATGCGCGCCGTCTCCAGCATTGATGACCGAACAATCGACTTTTTGAGAAAGCAATTCGACGGCACCGGCAGCATGATGACGTACGACGATCAGGTCCGGCCGCATCGCATTGAGGGTGACAGCGGTATCGATCAGCGTCTCGCCCTTCTGCACAGAAGAGGTTGAGACGTTCATGTTCAAAACGTCGGCGCCCAGTCGCTTGCCAGCCATCTCGAAGGAGGCCTGGGTGCGGGTCGATGCCTCAAAGAACAGATTAATGAGCGAGCGACCGCTCAAAATATCGCGCTTGGCGAGGCGGGCACGGGTCGCTTCGGCCAGATCATCAGCTATATCCAGGAGGATATTGATGTCGGGCGCCGAGAGCTGCTCGCACGAGAGCAGATGGCGGTGGGGAAAGCGCCGAGCCGGTTGTTTTTCTGAGGTAGCCATTAAAGGCGCTTCTATAGGGGGATTGGCGCCGGACGGCAAGCCAGAATATGCAGCGCGGCTAATGTCAACTGTTTGCGTTTGGCGTGTGAGGGGTTACATGAATTGCTTGGTGACGGCATAACGAGAGGACACGCATGGGAGGTTTTGCCCCCGCTTGAACCGCTCGGTAGGCACAAACTTGGTACCTCCGATGCCGGTTCGAACGAGCTGAGGGTTATTCTGACTTTGTCTCTTCGCTGGGGTTCGCAAGTTCGCTTACAACGCGCTCAAGCCCTCGCAAGAATGCTTCGCGATCACGTGCGGGAATTGCGGACAGCAGACGCTCATCGGTTTGTGTCACGGCAGGCGAGGCATCCTGCATGACCGCGGCGCCTTTGTCACTCAGGCGCAGTGCATACATGCGCGCGTCATGGCGGGTACGCTTGCGCATAACTAATCCGCGATCGACAAGTCTGCGAACGATGTCAGCAAGTGTTGAACGATCAATGCCAGTTTGTTCCACAAGCTGCGTTTGGCTGGGCTCTTCCGTCAAAGAAATAGCGCGCAAAACTTCGAATTGACGCGGCGTCAGGTCGCTTGCACCAATGTTGAGTGTGAAAAGCTCATCGGCTATCTGTCCTGCCCGGTGCAACAAATGCAGTGCAGAAGATGCTGTTTGCTCGCCTTTGGTCATTCTTGAATCTTGTCCTTTAACGAAATGGTGCCTTTATGGGAGGCGCTATGATGGTAGCAGCCCCTGTTACGTGAGAGAATGTCTATGTAAGAGTATGTCGAATCTGTCTGACATCACCATTTCGCCGAAGTAGCGCGTTCGTGACATAACTGTCTTGACACTACGACACGAAGTTTTGACTTTATATGCTAATTCCACCGGGCGCCCAATTGTTCTGTATTTTGGAACTTTTGCTTTTGGAAGTGCCGCACAGTGAGGGTGTGTGAATTGTCTTTTACCGAACCCACAATCAGGGTTGCGCCGGCTATAGCGCTGGCAAGACAGCTTGAAGGGCGGCAGCCGGACTTCAAGATCATCGCGCGCTCTATCGAATTTCCGGTTCATAGGCTAAGCGATCCGATGCAGGCAGTAGAGTTGCGCAAGATGGCGCAACTTTTTGTAGCTGTCTCACGAGCGATGAATGACTGCGGGCTGGCGATTAAATTAGCTGAAGAGGCCGACGCGGGCAATTCGGGTTTGCTCGGCCATCTGGCATTGGCGGCGCCAACGGTTCGTGCGTTTCTTGAATGTCTTGCGGGATACGCGCCTATCCTCGTTACTGGAGTAGAAACCGGTTTTGACGAGAGAAACGGAACTGGAAAAATCATGTGGCGCGCGCCAGCTGATTTTGACGCCACGATTAAGCCGCTCTGGCTATATTTTGCGGCCAGCCTCGTCTACCGGATCCGCAGTGCGAGCGGGCCGGGGTGGGTTCCGTTGTCAGTGGAGTTTGAACACAAGGCACCGGCTGCAACGCCAATAGAATATGGCTTGTTCGGGCCTCGGGTGAGCTTTGATGCGGATAGAACCTGCATCACCATAGATAAGGCCACGCTCGACAAGCCGATGCCGAGTGCTAACGAAGAGCTGTTCTCGATCTACAAGCATCATGCAGCTTTGCTGATGCGCGAAATTGCTGCCGAGCAGGATCTCGAAACGCGCGTGCGGCAGGCGATCATCGGCCGGCTTAATCATGACTCTGCGACACTGGACTGGATTGCTCATGACATTGGCGTTTCGCCCCGCGCGATGCAGCGGCGTCTTGAGCGACTCGGACTGTCGTTTGAAAAGCTGCTCGATACCACGCGCTGTTCAATTGCTGAAAGATTGCTTCGAGAGACGGACCGGCCCCTCATACAGGTCGCACACGATGTCGGATATGGCTCGCAAAGTACTTTTACGAGGGCGGTCCGGAGGTGGTTCCATGTTTCGCCGCGTGCGTACCGACAGCGATGCCGCAGGGCGGCGCATGCTGGTTCGGGGCAGCGGGAGCTTAATATTGTTATTTCGCCGAATGGAAAATAAGTCGTAGTCTCTTCTTTGTAGGTTCAAGCTATTTTTTATATTTCAGCGTTCGATTGAACGTATGCCTTTGCAAGGCGATCTCTGCATTGCGAACTTTTATCTGTTGGATTGTGTTGTGATGAGTTCCATCTTTGCTTCATTAAATATTCCAGCCGCTTTTGAGAAAAACTCGCGGCGCAAAAGTATCAGGAACACCAAGGTCATGGCCAAAATGAAAAGCACGGGATGAAATAGCCATGCGATGGCAGCGAAGGCATAATAAAACGATCTCAGCCCGCTGTTGGCGTGATGCCCGATGAGGTCGATTAGGCGCGCAGCATGTGCCGCGTGGGTTTTGATGGCAGCTTTGTCAGTATTGGTGTTGTCTGGTATGGCTCCGAACATTATAGCGGTGTAGTGCGGCAGGCGGAACGCCCAGGCGAACTTGAAAAATGAATAGATAAGAATCGAGATCAGAAAAAGAATCTTGATTTCCCACAGCGCGGATGTGGTTTGTGTCACCATTGGAAGGCTTTCAAGCATGTGCCGCGTCGCATCGCCCGAGCCCATGATGGCTGCAAGCCCACCAATTCCCAACACGCTTGTTGATGCAAAAAAAGCATG
>JBKEAX010000307.1:0-7907 GCA_047972825.1 Hyphomicrobiaceae bacterium
TGTTCCGGCACAGATGTAACATTCGCCCAGTGAGTATTGCCGATGGTAGCAACGGGTTCTGGCCGTGTGGCATCCACAGACACGTGCAACGGTGATGGCGGAGTTGATCCGTTCGAAATCACCGTCGTTGATTTTACGGCATCCGCTGACCACCATGCGGTCGCATCGTTAATAGCATCATGGGGCAAGGGCGCAAATGAGCGCGCCGATGCCAGCCGATTATCAACTTTCGAGTGGATCGTGAGCATGGCTCCAGATGCAAGCCTTGCGTTGGAAGCAGGCCCGGCATGGGAAAGGCCGATCAATGGAACGGGAGCATTTTTTGAATGCACGTGCTGCGCTGACAGACTGGTTGCAACATTCTGTGGCCCAGCATGGGTTGTCAAAGAGCTAGGCGGCACCTGGATCGCAACCCGTGTTTGGAGCTGGCGTGCCAACTGCACACCCTGGTGGCCTGCCATAAGAAATGCGACGAAAAAAAACGGAGCCAGCAGGAGAGCTGCAATTTCCCGGTCCTCAGGTGTAAGCGCCAGTGTGCGCACAACTGATGCCGGTGCCTGAGCCAGCCAGTGCACCCCCGACCGTGTGCTGGAAGCCAGGCGCGGCAGAAAACCGCCAAGAGCTCTGTCTTTGAAACCGCTGAATTTAAACTGGTGAATCGTTGGACTGGAACGAAGCCGTGTGCCGTGCGTGCGCGTTGAGGTCGAACGCGCCCGTCCTGCGGCGTGCCGGCGCCGGGACTTTCCCTTGCGCCTTCTGTTCGCGGCCTTCCTCATGTGCTCGGCTAGACTCCCTCGCACAGCGCAACCAACTACTTCCGGCGCTGGCTCATACACCCGCCCGTCACGGGTTTACCTATCACACAAATTTAATCATACGGCGCAACCTATTAACATTGAAACAAAAAAATGGAAATTCTCACCCGTATCCTACCTTAACGCGCCGGGCGGAAGCCCCAGTTTGCGGCGTATGTCAGCTGGCGTCACCCCTTGTTCTCGTAGATCCTTCAATCGAGGCGCGCCGGTACTTTTAGCAAGCTTGCGCCCATCAGGATCTCTCAGCAGGCGATGATGGTGATAAAGTGGTTCGGGCAGGTCAAGCAGGACCTGAAGCAGGCGATGCAGGTCGGTAGCGGCGAACAAATCAGCGCCGCGGGTGACATGCGTAATGCCTTGCCGGGCATCGTCGACAACCACCGAAAGATGATAACTGGCAGGTATGTCTTTACGGATCAGAACAGCATCGCCCCAACGGGCCGGGTCGGCCTTGATGATGCGTTCCGTACCATCCGGTGCAACTTCACGGAAGGTCAGTGGCCTCCCGGCAAGACGCTTTTGGGCAACAGCAAGCGCCTTGGTCATGTCGAGGCGAAAGGCGGCAAGCTCGCCAGCAGTGCGACGCGTTGCGATGTCCGATGAAGTGAGCCCACGATGAAGCCCTGGATAAATTGGTGCACCATCAGGATCCCTCTGTTCAGCCTCGCCAGCAGCAACCGATGCGCCCACCGCAGCGGCAATCTCACCGCGTGTCGCAAAACAGGGGTAGAGAAGCCCGAGAGCTTCGAGTTTTTTCGCCGCGCTTTGGTAGCTGGCGAAGTGCTGTGATTGGTGCAGTTCAGGTTTTTCCCAACGCAGTCCCAGCCATGCCAAGTCATCAAGAATAGAACTCAGGTGTTCATCGCGGCTGCGCGCGATGTCAATATCCTCGATGCGCACCAGAAACCGACCATCTATACGCCTGGCCCAGTCGTGGCCGATCATCGCCGATAGCGCATGCCCCAGATGCAGCTCACCATTGGGACTGGGCGCAAAGCGGAAAGCGGCGCGTTGAGTTTCTGACATGAATGCATCATCCGGCAGTGGCGGTCGGCAACACTCATGTCATAGCATTGCACGATCTACTACCACGCCAGCTTCAGATATTTCTCAACGATACAGAATTCCTTCCCGGTGCCGGATGCATCTTTACAGATGAAACATCCGGTTCTCTATGCACTGGAATGGGCACTGGGCTGGGTTTGTTGCCGGAACTGCAAATTGCAGTTCTTCAGAACTGAGACCTTCTCGATAGTTTCAAACTCGCCCTTGAGCCGCGCCAGTTCGGCAGCCGTTGGACCATCCCCCTTGATGAAGAAGGCGGCAGGCCAGAACAGAACTATGGCAACACCAGTTGCCACCGCATCATTGCTAGATTTTTGATCCTGTACGCCGGCCACTTGTGCGGCGCGGGCAGATACCCGTTCGGCTTCTGCGCCAAGTTGTGAACAAGTCAGATTGTCGTACTGAAGCGGCGAAACGTAGGCCGCATGGATATCACTGGAAGACGATGCACAACCTCCGGCGATTGCTGCCGTCATGAGCAACAAAAAAAATCGAAACATGCTTTCCCCACCCCAAAAATCCTACTGAGAATATCAGTGGGCTGGAGAAGGTTCATAGAAAATTCCACAATCTGTCCACAAATGTCTGCCTGACGAAACTGTAGTGTGTCCAAAAATCAGCACGTGCGCGATGGCCGGAAGGTGCTCGCTATCTGTTCCAGCACACGGTTGTAGTAGTTGCGCTGCGCATACGGGTAGAGCATGGCCCAACTCGTAATGCGGTTGTTGGAGCACGTAAACGAAACGCGCTCATAAAATTCCGTGCCATCACGCGTGCCAGACAGCACAAACCAGCTGCGGCGCACAGGCGCGTAGTCGATGTCAGAACCGGCGTAGCTTGAGGCCAGAACATGCGAACGATAGGCGCGTAGCGATGCATCTGAATCATTGTCGAACGCGGCAATCAAAAGTCGTGCCGCTCCGTCACGTGAAACAAGAACATGCCCATGCTCGTCACCATCACGTGCAACACGACGAAATACGTTGCCGGGATATTCGATTTTGAACCCCAAAACGTCATCCGAAATTGTTTGCCAGTCGTCAGCGGGAGGCAAGTCAGTCTCGATAGGTGCAGCGTTGGCGGCAGTTGGCACAATTTCGAGCCTATCGAAAAGTCCTGCCGGGGCAAGTTGCCAAGTGGCTGCAACGGCACAGGCCAACGCCAGAGACATGGATTTTCCAGATTTCCAATTCATGGCGCGCGCCTTCCTGACAATGCTGCAGAAACGCCCAAGCGGCTTGCCATTCCACACGCCGCTGAACTTGTTTAAGTTGACGGCATGATAGCGCGAAAGACGGGCTCAGCACAGTTGTCACCACAGAAACTTATTTGCAAAGAAGACGATATTCGCGAAGGCGTGAGTGTGTTGCGGCGCCAATGTTCTGTTTTGAAAGCAATTCACGATCGCACTGGGGAGCCGCCTTTGCGTCGTTATCCTGCGGATTTCTCAGGCTTGGCGCATATCATCGTTGGTCAGCAGCTTTCCATCGCAAGCGCAGCGGCAATCTGGTCGCGGCTTCAAGCGGCATTGGGCCGCGTCACAGCGCCGGTCGTTCGCGCGGCGCGTGATGAGACGCTGGTGACCGCAGGTTTGTCCAGTGCCAAGGTCCGCACATTGCGCGCGTTGGCCGATGCGGTGGGCCCTCAGCGTGCGAGCACTTTAAAAGCGACGGCATCTTGGAGCGGCGCTCCTAAACCTGTGCGCCTATCCATTGCGCGATTGGTGAATGCCAGCGATGAAGAAGTGCGCGATGCATTGATGGCAGTGCACGGTATAGGTCCATGGACCGCTGATATTTTCATCATGTTCTGTCTTGGTCGGGCCGATGCATGGGCAGCGGGTGACTTGGCATTGCAGGTCGGCGTAGCACGGGCGTTCGGCATGGGTAAACGGTTGACAGCCGAGGAAACACTTGCCGTTGCTGAACGCTGGCGGCCTTGGCGCGGCGTTGCAGCCCGCCTCATCTGGGCCGACTACAGTAACCTGAGAAACATGAAACCCATCGCCGCGAAGACGAACGGTAAGGAAACCGCAAACGTTGTGTCTGAGAGCAGGCGTCGTCAAACTGGACGGCCACGTCAAGCGCAACACGCAAATCGAAAAACGCAAAAAAGGTCATGAGCCAATGACAGCTACACTCGACGGCCCGCGCCTTGTGGCGAAGAACGGCAAGGCCTGCTCCCTCGTCGTCCTGGTGCATGGATATGGGGCCAATGGCGAAGACCTTATTGGATTGGCACAAGCCTGGCGCGATGTCCTGCCAACCACCGCCTTCGTAGCACCCAATGCACCTGAACGCCTGCCATTCGAAGCCGTCGGCGGTTATCAGTGGTTTGATTTGACGTTCCGCGATCCCGACGAACTTTGGCAGGGTTGTCAGCGTGCAGGGCCGCTGCTCGACCAGTTCATCGATCAGGAGCTATCCAGACTTTCCATCGATGGGAGCCGGCTGGCGCTGGTCGGTTTCAGCCAGGGCACAATGCTGTCGCTCCACGTTGGTTTGAGGCGGCGGCCGACACCAGCTGCGATCCTGGGATACTCGGGCATCATCGCAGGACCCGAGCATCTGGAAGCGGATCGCCGAGGCAGGCCAAACACCGATCAACCGCCAATACTGTTGATGCATGGCGAAGCCGACGAGGTCATTCCTTCTGACGCGCTCACCTTCACCACCAATGCATTGGCTACTGCGGGGTTGGCCGCCGAGTGGCATCTGAGCCCAGGTCTTGGGCACGGCATCGACATGGAGGGTGTGGAGATGGGAGGGCGGTTCTTGACGCGCGCATTGACACCGTGAAACTGCGTCTCGAAGGCAACGCTTGGCAGAGAAGCGCAGGCTGCTGAACGTCGTATAAAACCGGAATTACGCAATCTTTTCGCCGAAATCTGCCAGTTTATGATGAGCCCAGATGGAGCAGCTTCACAGAACTGACATGCGCGGCTAGTATCCCGTCCGCGCAATCGAGTGCGCGTGTGATTCGCTGATTAGGAACCGACAGGACGTAGCGTCGTGCTGGCCCATGCGACAGCGCCGGAAGCCTTTCCGGCCTTGGTTCTGAATGCCGACTTCCGGCCTTTGAGCTACTACCCATTGTCGCTCTGGAGCTGGCAGGATGCGGTCAAGGCCGTGTTTCTGGATCGCGTCAACATCGTTTCCGAATACGATCGGTTCGTGCGTAGCCCAACGGCCGAAATGCGGCTGCCGAGCGTCGTCTCGCTTAAGACATACGTGAAGCCCGCGCTCTACCCGGCATTTACCCGTTTCAACGTGTTCCTGCGTGATCGCTTCAGTTGCCAGTATTGCGGCGCGCGCGAAGATCTCACGTTCGATCATGTGATCCCACGCTCGCGCGGTGGCCTCACACGCTGGGACAATGTGGTCACGGCATGCGCACCGTGCAATCTCGCCAAGGGCAATACCATGCCGAGCGACGCCGGCATGCACCCAACCGTCGCGCCTGTGCGTCCGACGGTTTTCGACCTGCATCGCAATGGACGTCAGTTCCCGCCAAACTACTTGCACGAAAGCTGGCTCGACTATCTCTATTGGGATACCGAACTCGAACCGTGATAGCCGCCGTAGTGCGATTGCGCGTCACCACTGTTTGATATCGGTGG
Organism: Hyphomicrobiaceae bacterium; assembly: GCA_047972825.1. Classification (GTDB taxonomy): domain Bacteria; phylum Pseudomonadota; class Alphaproteobacteria; order Rhizobiales; family Hyphomicrobiaceae; genus JAEUMD01. The sequence goes on from JBKEAX010000307.1 coordinate 5,500, forward strand.
CTGACGCCAAGGCACCTCATGCGGCTTGCAGAAACACGATGAGCAAGGATACCGATATCACCGCCAGGAGAGTGCCAAGTGCAATTGCGCCAGACGTGGAGTTGATGGCCCGATCGAGCCTGGCCGCAAATAAGAACGCATTGGCACCGGTTGGCATCGCAGCGACGAGGACAATGATGCCGCGCGTTATCGCATCAAGTTCGAACACGTATGTGGCGATCACCCAAGCAAGTGCCGGCATGAAGGCGAGTTTAAGCAGCAGCATGCCGGTCAGCGTTGGCCCCTGCCCTCTGATCTCAAAATTGACAAGCGACAACCCAAGAGCAACCAGTGCGGTGGGGACACTCGCTTGCGCCATCAGTTCCAGAAGCCTGTCAATTGTCGCCGGGATGGGCATCCCCGTCATGCGCCAGAGAAGGCCCGCCGCAATGCCAAGCATGATGGGGTTATGGACAAGATCTCTGACTGTTGACTTCACAATCGACAGGCGCGATTGCCCACGGTAGTCATCAGTCGCGGATGCATGCAGCATCCCCGTTATCCACCATGTCGGCGCGTGAACGGCAAGAATGAGCGCAACCACCGCCGCCGCCTGGTCCCCGTAAACGCCGATGGCAAGTGGCAGGCCAAGCATTAGTGAATTGCCGAACACAGATGTCATGCCAATAGCCGGCGCGTCTGCCGCCGGACGTTTCAGTATCAACGGCGTGATGAGGGTTGCCGCTGCCCACGTGAGAAACCCGGCACCATAAAAGCTCCCCAGGATTCCCATAGGTGCCAAGCCACCAAGCTCCGCATTGGCGACGGTGCGGCACAGCAAAGCCGGGATCGCCAGCGTGAAAGCAAAGTCGGAAACACCCTTTCCGGCGGCTTCCGATATCAGATGCCAACGGCCAGCGAAATATCCAATCGCGATCAAGCCGAACACCGGCGCAACGATAAAGAGAACAGACGACATTAGCTTGGCTTGGAATGTGTGAATGGGTTTTGCAAGACGAACCCATGAGTGTGCAGGGTATGCAGACTTATTGGCTCAACTCGGAGGCGATCATGCCGGCTCAGAGAATTATAAGCCAGAACCGTTTCAAGCGCATGGTTGATGGCTCCAACTTCAACAAGGCAGCCTCGCTTACACACTCAATATCCTGACGGGATCGGAGCAGGAACGTAGACCGAACGGGTGACGGGCGGCCTGGTGGCCGCGCTGCCATAGGCAACCCGCCGGTTGCTTATGGGTGCGGCAGTGCGCTGCGTCGCGAATTGCGGTGCTGCATCGATGACATTGTTGCCGTACTGCTGGATTTCGATCACCGCAAGCTGCCGCTGCGAGAGCCCCGACGGTGTGAACATGATGTTGCCGTCGACACCGTTGAATCCGCGCGGGTTGGTTAATGCCATTGCGCTGTAGCGGTTTTGAGCATCACCCGATGCAAGCGATACAGCAATGTTGACGGCATCGTAGGCAAGGCTTGCCAGCCGAGGCGGTGCCGAACCAAATGTGCGCGCAAATCTGCCCGAGAAATCCTGCCAGCTGCGCGGGTCTGGGCTTGGATACCAGCCTCCCGCCAAGGTCTGTTCCCGCCCGACATTTGGATAGTCCCACGATCCCGTACCCAGCAACTGCAAGCTCTTGGGATCAATGCCGTTGTAGGCCATGAGCGGCGCCAGCTGCGGCAGCGTGTCCTGGCCACCCGGCAGGAATAAGGCATCGACGGGTGCACCGGCAGTCCGTGCATTGTTGATTGCTTCTGCCGTGCGCTTCACCGGATCAAGCATAGCGTTCGCGCGCGGAGAATAGCGTTCAATGTGAACCAGAGTACCACCGTTGCGCTGGACAGCGGCACGAAAGGCCGGCTCGACGGAGTCACCGTAGGCGTCAGCAGGAATAAGGGCTGCGAATCTTTGTTTGCCGCGTGATGCTGCAAACGAAACAATGCGGTCAACTTCTGGTGCAGCAAGGAAACTCATCAGGTAGACGCCATTCCCGGCGACACGGGTCTCATTCGAGAACGCAAGAACGGGAATATTAGCTTGCCGGGTAATCGGCGATGCGGCTGCAACAGAGCTGGCAAAGAGTGGACCTAAAATGATGTCCGCGCCGTCCCGCACGGCCTCACCAGCTGCGGCGCGGGCGCCTTCGGCGGTGCCGCCCGAATCCTTCACCAGCAAACGGATGTTTGGATCGTTACGCTCAAACAAAGCCATCTCGCCAGCTTGCTTCAGGCTCTTTGCAACGGCGGCCGACGCACCAAATCCGGCCGTCGGCAGGATGAGGGCGATTTTCGTTTCCCCGCTGGCAACCGTGGCTGCCTGTTGGGGCGTGCCGTTTGAAGGAGCGATGTTTGCTTGCGGCGCATTGCTATTGCCAAGATTGGCGGAGCATGCGCTGAGAACGCCGGTGAAGAAGA
>JBKEAX010000371.1:0-2545 GCA_047972825.1 Hyphomicrobiaceae bacterium
AGAGATTGCCCAGGAGCGTGAGTGGAACCACGATGCCAGTCTTGACTGGCACCTGTTACAAAACGCAGACAACCGCGGCGTACAGGCTCTCGTTGGCGATCTCAACAGGCTCTACAGCACGCTTCCCGCACTGCACGAACTTGACTGTGAGGGCGGAGGCTTCGCTTGGATCGATTGCAACGACTATGAGCAAGGTGTCTTGAGTTATCGTCGGCATGGCAGGGATACCAATCACACCGCAGTCGTCGTCTGCAACTTCACGCCTGTCCCGCGGCAGGACTACGAAGTCGGCGTACCAAATGGTGGCATGTGGCGTGAAGCCTTCAATTCCGACTCCGGATTCTACGGCGGCACCAACATGGGCAACACCGGAAGCGTCCAGGCAAGTGCCAAGTCCGTTCACGGTCTGGATTACTCGCTGGCGTTGACGGTCCCACCCCTCGCCGCGCTTGTTCTGGTTCCCGAATAAACGACAGGTGCCTGCCACTATGGATTCCACTGTCTCCACCAAGGCATTGACCGGCAGACCTGCGCCTTTGGGCGCAACGTTCGAGGGGGATGGCGTCAACTTCGCGCTTTATTCTGCAAACGCTACGCAGGTGGAGCTGTGTCTGTTCGATGCCACAGGCCAAAACGAGACAGCACGCTTGGAACTGGTTGGGCGAACCGGCGATGTCTGGCATGGTTTCGTGCCCAGCCTCATGCCTGGCCAACTCTATGGCTACCGTGTTCACGGCCCTTATGACCCGGAAACCGGGCACCGTTTCAATCCCAACAAGCTGCTAGTTGACCCTTACGCGCGCGAGCTTCACGGCCATGTCACCAATCATGATGCAAATTTCGCCTATGTGCGTGGGGCGGCCGATGAAGACCTCAGCTTCGACACGCGCGACAACGCCGCCTACATGCCCAAATGCGTTGTCGCCGGCCGTGACAAAACAATTGATACGGGAAACCGACCGCTAACGCCATGGGCTGAAACCATCATCTACGAATTGCACCTTGCTGGCATGACGCGGCGCCATCCTGATGTACCGGAACCCTTGCGGGGCACGTTTGCTGGCCTTGCAAGTCAACCGGTGATCGATCACATCAAGTCGCTTGGTGTTACCGCCATTGAACTCTTGCCGGTCTACCCGTTCGCCGATGAACCGCACCTCGTCGAAAAGGGCCTGACCAACTACTGGGGTTACAACCCCTATACCTTCTTCGCTCCTGAACCGCGTTATGCTTCGGCCTCTGCCAGAACAGAGATGCGCGAGATGGTGCGCCGATTTCATGATGTCGGGATCGAGGTTATTCTTGACGTCGTCTACAACCACTCGGGCGAAGGCTGGCATCTTGGCCCGACACTCTCGCTGCGCGGCATCGACAATCAAAGCTACTATCGCTTGAGACCTGACGCGCCACGCTACTACATCAACGATACCGGCTGCGGCAACACCATCGCGCTCGACCGGGAGCCCGGGCTGTCTTTGGCAATCTGTTCGCTTCGCCATTGGGTCGAGGACATGGGGGCTGATGGCTTCCGATTCGACCTGGCCGCCACGTTGGCCCGCAGGGACGCTGGCTTCGACCCCAACGCTCCGTTTCTTGAGGCCCTGGCGAACGATCCCGTTCTGGGCGGAACCAAGTTGATCGCCGAACCCTGGGATGTGGGACCTGGAGGCTATCAACTGGGTGAGTTTAGAACCGGCAGGTTCAGTGAATGGAACGACCGGTATCGCAGCACCGTGCGCGGCTTCTGGCGCGGCGACGGCGGACAGCTGGGTGAACTGGGAGCTCGCCTGACCGGCTCGGCCGACCTGTTCTCAGGCCACCGCCTCGGGCCGCATGCAAGCCTCAACTACATTACGGCACATGACGGCTTCACGCTAAACGATCTGGTCAGTTACGCGGGCAAACACAACGCGAAAAACGGTGAAGACAACCGCGACGGCACCAATGACAATCTCAGCGCCAACTACGGCGCTGAGGGGCCAACCAATAGCCCTCAAATTCAGCAAACACGTGCACGCCAGGTTCGCAACCTGCTTGCAACCTTGCTGTTCTCCCAGGGCGTTCCCATGCTGCTGGCCGGCGATGAAATCGGCCACACGCAGAACGGCAATAACAATGCCTACTGCCAAGACAACGAGCTATCCTGGATTGACTGGTCAAAGTGCGATCACGATGTTACCGCACGAGAGCTTCTCGCCTTCACACAAACGATCATACACCTTCGCAAACGTTATCCTGCGTTACGACAGCCGGAGTTCCTGAATGGCGCGCCACGTCCAGGCGAGGACGTGAAAGATGCGTCGTGGTGGTCGCCGGACGGACACGAAATGACCGCGGCCGACTGGCAGCTCGACTTTGCGCGCACGATTGGTCTTCTCATTGCCGGTATTGACGATCCCGGCACCGCTCCCCCCATTCCCGGGACGACGACGTCATCGCAGGCAGAAGCAGCAACAACTGGCACTTCACCGGTGCACCTGTTGCTTCTTTTCAATGCACACGATTCAGACGTTCCTTTCCGCCTCCCCCCTGACCCATGGGGCAG
>JBKEAX010000029.1:0-3365 GCA_047972825.1 Hyphomicrobiaceae bacterium
CCGTCGGCCGCCTGCCCCTTGATCGAAAATGTGTTGAGCGAATCAAAAGACCCCATGGCCGACCTGCGCAGTTCACCCCCCTTTGGCGCATCAGGGTTTGCCCAATCGAAATGCTTGAATCCCGGCTGCATCTTCGGCTCGCCGACAAGCGAAAGCGCGTGATGGCGCGTGGGAGTTGTGTTGGTTGTCTGCGCTACGGCGTGCTCGGGCTGGGTGGCACCTTGTTTTGCGCCTGCCTCTTGCGCCTGCACTGAAGTGCCTGAACTGGCGAGGATAGAAACGAGGAACAGGGCGCCATGCAGTCCGGCGCCTCGTGAACGATTCTTCCAAGATGCCATGTTCTACATGCCCTTTCGCTCTTGCCACCGCTCAGCACCCAGTTACAGCATCCCCAGCTGATGGGACGTGCGGCTCAGCATTGAAATCCCGACGAGAAACAAAAACATATAGCCCGTGTCTATTGGCCTGGAAAACTATCCGACCTGCTTGTCTCTCACCTTACAAGGGGCCTAGCCGAGCTTTGCGGCGAGCTGAAGTTAAGTTTTGGCAAGGTTGGCGATATGTGCATCTGACAGGCATTTAAAAAGCCCCGCCAAGACGTTGGCGGGGCTTGGAAATTTCGATAATACCGCTTGCATGAAAGCATCACACAACTGGTTTTCGGCCTACTTCAGCGTACCGAGATAGGCGAGCAGATTGGCAAGCTCGTTTTCTTTCTTGATGCCACCGAACGCCATTTTTGTCCCCGGGATGTCATCTTTCGGCTTATGCAGGAACAACGCGAGCTCTGCTAACCCCCAGTTTCCACCCTTGTTCTTGACCGCATCTGAATAGGAAAAACCTTCGTGGCTGGCCACTGGGCGGTCGACGATGCCGAACAGATTGGGGCCGGTTTTGTTGGCTCCACCGCTTTCTGTCGTATGGCAGCTCTTGCACTTCTTGAACACATCAGCCCCCGCACCGGCATCAGCGCTGGCAGCTGCTGTGGCGATTGCTGCGGGGTCAAATGCAGGAGCAGCAGCCGCGGCCGCCCCAGCAGCCTCGCCCCCCTCAGCAGCCTCTGGCTTAGGAAGCACGTATCCGGCGTGCTGTTCCTCATGAGCCTGGCCATGGCCACCCATTTTAATGTCGATCATAGTTTTCAGACCAAAGATGATTAGCAGCGCGCTCAATACGCCCGCTGCGATTTTGGTCATTTCAAAAGAGTCCATCATGTCTTGGTCTCGGCAGCTCGAATTTATGATTTGGGCCTGCGCATGCGCAGGCCAGCAATCCCGTGCCCGACTATAGGAATTCCGACCTTACTTGCAACCAGACTTCCGTTCGTTCTACAGACAGCCAGCGAGGCTAATTGTCACTTTGGTGGTGTCCGAAATGACACCGCTGCCACCGACAGCCTCTCATCAGCCCTCTGTTGGAGCGCGCATGCAGCCCAATTTATCGCAGGTTTTGATTGTAATTCCAGCTCGATTGCAGGCCTCGCGCCTGCCTGGGAAACCCATGGCGGACATCGCCGGGCAACCAATGATCGTCCACGTTTTATTGCGGGCGCTGGAAGCTTCGGTTGGTCGGGTGGCTGTTGCAACCGATGCTGAAGAGATTTTTCAGGCAGTTGTTGGCGCAGGTGGCGAGGCGGTGATGACCCGGCCCGATCATGCCAGCGGCTCAGATCGCGTGTTCGAAGCTGTAAGCGCTCTGGACCCGGACGGGACATCCCAGGTGATCGTCAATCTGCAAGGTGATCTTCCCACGCTTGAACCGCGGTTGATTAAGGCCTGCCTCGAACCACTCGCCGACGAAGCGGTCGATATTGCCACGCTGGCAGCCCAGATCGTCGACCCTGACGAAAAAGCCAATCCTAACGTCGTTAAGGTCGTGGGGACGCCGCTAAGGCCGGCCCATCGCCTGCGCGCGCTTTATTTTACCCGCGCAACAGCACCCCACGGCGACGGCCCGCTTTACCATCACATCGGAATTTATGCGTATCGCCGAGCCGCATTGGCGCAGTTTGTCGGTTTGCCGCCTTCGACGCTCGAAAAGCAGGAGAAACTGGAACAACTACGAGCGCTGGAAAACGGCATGCGCATAGATGTTACGGTCGTTGACACTGTTCCGCTCGGTGTCGATACTCCCGCCGATCTTGAACGGGCTCGGGGTGTGATTGGTTCGCCGAACTCGTGAACGCGATCTAGCACGTCGCGCAATACCGCTTTGAAAGCGTTTTTGAGCACTGCCAGTTATCACTTCCACATGCGCGACCCACTTGCTGGTCGACATAAGCACGACAGGCCCAATGAACGATAAAAACCAAACGTCTGCCAAGCAGCAGCGCATTGCATACCAAGGTGAACCAGGTGCCAACTCGCATCTGGCGTGCCACGAAGTGTTTCCAGGCTCACAAGCAGTCGCCTATCCGACATTCGAGGATGCCCTGGCAGCAGTTAAGAATGGGGATGTGCGTTACGCAATGATCCCGATTGAGAATTCTGTCGCCGGGCGCGTTGCTGACATCCACCATTTGCTGCCAGGTGCTGATTTGTACATCGTTGGCGAGCATTTCTTGCGTGTGAACCATCAGCTGATGGCACTGCCAGGTGCAACGCTAGAAACAATCAATCGGGTGATGAGCCATACCCAGGCGCTTGGCCAGTGCCGCAGGACTTTGAGGGATTGTGGATACAGGATGATGCCGGAGGCGGACACGGCGGGTTCGGCGCGCCTGGTGAGCGAGAGCGGTGACAAAACGCTTGCTGCCATAGCGTCGTCGCTGGCTGCTGAGATTTACGGTCTCCAGATCCTGAAAAGCGACGTCGAGGACGAAGCGCACAACACCACCCGCTTTGTTATTCTGGCAAACGAGCCTGACGACGCCGATCCAGATGACGCAGAACAGATTGTAACGACGTTCCTGTTCCGCGTGCGCAACGTGCCTGCTGCACTTTACAAGGCGCTGGGCGGGTTCGCGACTAACGGCGTCAACATGACGAAGCTGGAAAGTTACCAGACCGAAGGCACATTCAACGCAACGATGTTTTTTGCTGACATAGACGGGCATCCCGCGCAGCGCTCCGTGCAGCTCGCGCTCGAAGAGTTATCGTTCTTTTCCAGTGAAGTGCGCCTGCTAGGCAGCTATATCGCCAGCCCGTATCGCAAAGAGGCTGCCGAGCGCGCTGCCGGCATGATGCCGACACACAACAGGTGAGGTCCATATAGGTGAAGTCCATGCGCCTCCAAGGACAAGTGGCCATCGTAACGGGTGGGGCATCGGGATTCGGGCGCGGCATCGCAGAAGCCTTCGCCCGGGAAGGCGCACGCGTTATTGTCGCCGACATCAATGGCGCAGCCGCCGCCGAAGTTGCGCACGG
>JBKEAX010000544.1:0-3957 GCA_047972825.1 Hyphomicrobiaceae bacterium
CCGTGAAGGACCGCACGCGCCAGATCTATATGGAGAAGTTCGGCGTGCGTATTCTGGAGGGGTATGGCGTAACTGAAACAGCACCGGTGCTGGCCATCAACACCCCGCTCGCCAACCGGTCCGGCACCGTCGGTCGCCTGTCGCCGCTGATGGAGGCACGCCTTGATCCCGTACCCGGCATCGAGGACGGCGGGCGCCTTTATGTGCGCGGTCCAAACGTCATGCTGGGGTATCTGCGCGCGGAAAATCCAGGCGTTCTGGAACCGCCACACGACGGCTGGCACGATACAGGCGACATTGTTACCATTGATGCACAGGGCTTCATCAAGATCCAGGGTCGCGCCAAACGCTTTGCCAAGATCGGCGGCGAGATGGTCTCTCTCTCTGCTGTTGAGGCAACTGCCGCGGAGCTGTGGCCTGCAGCGATCTCCGTGGTTGTCGCAGTGCCCGATCAGAGAAAGGGCGAGCGCCTTGTACTGCTCACCGCCAACGACAAGGCAAACCGTGCAGACTATCAGGCATTCGCCAGGTCACGAGGCATCAATGAACTGTCGGTCCCTGCAGAAGTCATGGTCGCGCCTGTGCCGCTATTAGGTTCCGGCAAGCCCGACTACGTCACGGCGACGAAGGTGGTACGGGAGAAGCTGGGCCAGGACAAACCGGCAACTGCAGCAGCTTGAGGTAACGTAAAATGCAATATCCAATACCCACAAGTGCAATTCTGACCGTCGTGTTTTCGGCCTGCTTGCTAACGCTTCCCGTTCAAGCGGAAGTTCGTTTTGGCAAGAACGTGCGCATTGGTGGCCATGACGTGTCCGGCCAGACCTTCAATAAGAAGAAACGCGGCAGGTTCTACATCTACAAGAACAAACCGCGCCGGCCTGGTTGCTACTGGCGCAAGAACGCTGATGGTTCGCGCACCAAGATCTGCCATTGGAAACGAAAACGTTGAGTGTTGGAAGTTCCAACATCGCTAAAGGAAAACGTGATCTGCCACTTTTCCGCGGCAGATGGCATATCAAGGTCTGCCGTTACGCACTGCCGAACGGCAGCGCCGCCTTGATCCGGCACCTGTTTGCAACGTCAATGTACCTCATGCCGGCAATAGCCATGGTCCGATAGCACTTCCAATATGCGGCACTCGCACACTTGTCCCTGCGCGCATTCGGAAATCATATGCTGCATCTCGCTGCGCAGCGCCTTGAGGCGTTTGATGCGGCTATCGATGTCAGAAAGATGCGCTTTGGCGATCGCGTCCACGTCCTCGCATGAGCGCTGCGGCTGGTCTGACAAGTCCAACAGCCGGCGTATGTCATCGATCTCAAAACCCAATTCACGCGCATGCCGGATGAACTTCAGTCGCTGCACCGCGCCTGCCCCGTAAACCCGCCTTCCCGCTGCGGTGCGCGCAGGCGCCGCCACGAGGCCGATGTTTTCATAATAGCGGATCGTAGGCACCTTGATGCCGGTCGCCCGCGCAACGTCACCAATCGCAAATTCACCCGAAGTTCCGGACGTTCCAATGGTCGTAAAACTTTTTCGCGCCATGGGGCTTGCTCCTCTAGTGACTAGAGCATTTAGGGTGACGGCAATCAGAATTAAAGTGGCGGACAACATTGCCCGCCGATGGAGAGTGATGACATGGGCGACTCCTGCAGCAGCAATGAGCACGCCTGCGGATGCAGCGGAAACCCGCGCTTTGACGGTGTTGACCCGCGCTACAAGCGCGTGTTGTGGGCGGTGATCGCCATTAACGGCATCATGTTTATCGTCGAAATGGCGGCAGGCCAATTGGCTGGATCGCAGGCGCTACAGGCCGACGCACTCGACTTCCTGGGCGACACGTTGACCTACGGCATGAGCCTCGCCGTGATAGGCCGTTCCCTTGCAACCCGCGCCAATGCAGCCCTTATCAAGGGACTGAGCCTGCTTGCCATGGGCCTTTGGGTATTTGGCTCCACGGCATACCAGGTGCTTATCCTCGGCCTGCCTGATGCCGAAGTGATGGGGTTCATAGGTTTCCTGGCGCTCGCCGCGAATCTCGCCAGCGTCATACTGCTGATGCGCTACAAGGATGGGGATGCAAACGTGCGTTCAGTCTGGTTGTGCTCACGCAATGACGCCATCGGCAATGTTGCTGTCATGGGCGCGGCCGTATTGGTGTGGTGGCTCGCAAGCGCTTGGCCGGACATTATCGTTGCGGGCGCAATGGCAGCGCTGTTCCTCAACTCCGCAACGCAGATCCTGCGCCAGTCCTGGGCCGAACGCCGTGAAGCCATCGCGACACATGTTCATGCCCAGCCCCGTCAAAGCAGCAGCGGGTGATGATACGCAGCGTCAGCAAGCACCGAGGCAACGACTTCCGCCAGCACCGGCGCAAGCAGGAAGCCATGACGATACGCACCATTGACGCGGATAAGCCGCCCTTCCCGCGCAACTGCGACGCGCGGGACGTTGTCGGGATAGGCCGGTCGTAACCCCGCGCCAATTTCGATAATCTGGGCCTCGCCAAAACCCGTATGCAGTGCAAACGCATTGCCCATCAGCTCAAGCGCGGAACGAACCGTCGCCGCCCCATCGTCCTCACTCTCGATGACGGTCGCCCCGATCATGAAATAGTTTCCGGGCCAGGGCACGACGTAGAGCGGATGGCGCGGATGCAAAAGGCGCACAGGCCGTGACAAAGAAACATCAGGCGCATGGACAATCAAACGCTCACCACGCACACCACGAAGCGATTGAATATCATTGCCTGCTGCCATGCCACGGCAATCAACCACGAGACCTTCCAACTCGCCAATGTCGTTGACGCTCTCCCCCAGCGCGACGTCCGCGCCGGCCCTGCGCGCTTCATCGAGAAGAAACTGCATCGCCGCCGGCGTTTCCATGTGCGCTTCATTAGAAAAATAAAGTCCCTGCGTGAAGCGGTCTGAGAGTTCCGGCTCAAGTTCCCCAATCGCGCTTTCATCAAGCAACGTGTGTCCACTTGTAAGGCGCGCAAATCGTGTCAACTCTGAGCGGTCACGCGCTGGCGCAACCACCAGTGTCCCTGCTTCCACCAATTCCCGGTAGGTTTGACGCCACAGCGCAAGTCCCTCGTGGCCATAGGCCCGCACGACCTGAGGCGCCGCCTCCGCCTCGCAATCGGGCGCGAGCATTGCACCGGCATAGCGGCTGGCGCTCTGTGCGAACGGATCGATGGAAGCCTCGATGAGGCGCACGGCCCAACCCCGCCGCGCCAGGACCAGCGCTTGCCACAGCCCGATTATGCCAGCACCCACAACCGTAATTTGCGATAGTTCTTCTTTCAAAGCGACACCGTTCTTGAGATCGTCTCGACATTTCTGCCATTGCGGCGGCGTGACTACTGCCCGACTTCCTGCACGCAATGTTGCAGTCCCGCCTTGGCTGCGATCAATCCCCCAGCGCGACACCTTCCCGGCGCGGGTCGGCACCACCTTCAAGCAGGCCCTCGCGCCGGACGATGATATGAAGGCCGGACGTCATTTTTCCCAGACGCACCTTGTGACCCATCTCTTGCAGCCTCGGCGTTATCACAGGAGCAGCGCTTGACTTCTCCATTTCAAAACCACGCCCCCGGTCTCCAAAGTTCATGGCCGAAGCCGTTTGTTGTGCATCAAGATCCCAATCCAACAGTCCAACGAGAGCCTTGACGACATACAGGATGATGCGGTGCCCACCCGGTGCCCCCAGAACAGCCTCCACGTCGCCAGCCTGGTTATAGACGATTGTTGGCGCCATCGAGCTACGCGGCCTCTTTCCGCCCTCGATGCGGTTGGCAATCGCGCGTCCTTGGGTATCGGTCGGCTTGGGTGAGAAATCAGTCAGCTCGTTGTTGAGCAGAAATCCCGCAGCCCACAGCCCGGAGCCAAACGCGCCTTCAATCGTTGCTGTCATGGAAACGGCATTGCCGTCCTGGTCAATGATCGACAGGTG
>JBKEAX010000552.1:0-7750 GCA_047972825.1 Hyphomicrobiaceae bacterium
CCCGCCGACATTGCAACCGGGTCGATCGCCGCCGGCGGTACACTGGGAATTCTCATTCCACCATCGATCACCATGATCGTTTATGGCATCGCCACGGAAACCTCGATTGGGCGGCTGTTCATCGCCGGTATCATTCCAGGGCTGCTTTTGACGACGCTGTTCATGATCTGGACGATCCTTGCCTGCCGCATGAAAGGCATCGGCTTGTCCGATGTGACGAAGCGCTATTCGCTGTCTGAAAAGCTCGAAATGCTGCCGCGGGTTCTGCCCTTCCTGACGATCATCGCCGGCATTCTGTTCGTCTTGTACGGTGGCGTGGCGACGCCGTCGGAAGCAGCTGGCGCAGGCGCATTGTTCTGTCTTCTGCTTGTGATCGTGATCTATCGCATGTGGAAGGCCGGTCCGATCGTCGCCATGTTCCGCGATACGATCCGTGAATCGATCATGATCATGATGATCATCGGTGCGTCGGAATTGTTTGCCTACACACTTTCCTCCACTTTCGTCACCCAGTCCATTGCCCAATGGATCTCTGGCCTCGACGTCAACAAGTGGATGTTGATGGCGATTATCAACGTGTTCTTGTTGGTAGCTGGCTTCTTCCTGCCGCCAGTTGCCGTCATCCTCATGACAGCGCCCATCCTGCTGCCCATCATCACGCAGGCAGGGTTTGATCCTTACTGGTTCGCGGTGATCTTGACGATCAACATGGAAATCGGCCTGATTACGCCGCCGGTCGGACTGAACTTATACGTCATAAACGGCATTGTCCCAGACGTTCCGCTATCGACTGTTCTCAAGGGGTCGCTCCCCTACGTTATGTGTATGGTGCTGGCGATTGTGATCCTGTCTATATTCCCAGAACTTGTCACATGGCTGCCAGACGTTCTCATGGGTCCTGTCGTGTGATGAACATGTCTTATCTGCAGCTAATGTGCCGCTCGTAGCTCAAAGCGTGACCAACATGTCCGAAAAAAACGACCTCTACAGCCAGCTTTCCCGCAACTGGAGCGATCCGCAAAAAACATTTCTTACGACAAAGAGCGGGAAACGCTGGACTTACGCCGACGTTGAAGCAAGCTCTGCACGCATGGCCAACACGCTGGTTGCCGCTGGCGTGGAGCCGGGTGATCGGGTGGCGGTACAAACGGACAAATCACCCGAAGCAATCATGCTTTATCTGGGCTGCCTCAGAGCCGGGGCCGTCTACCTGCCGCTCAACACCGCCTACACGCTATCGGAACTGGAATACTTCTTCTCCGATGCGGAACCCTCAATGGTTGTTGTGCGGCCGTCCAAGCATGATGAAACCGCACCGCTTGCCCAACGCCTGGGCGTCAAGCACTGCGTAACGCTTGGCATCGACGGCACGGGCAGCCTGATCGACATGAGCAAAGGAAAGCCCGAAACCTTCAGCGGCGTGCCTCGCGCCGCTGATGATATTGCCGCCATCCTTTACACATCCGGAACCACCGGGCGTTCCAAAGGCGCAATGCTGACGCACAATAATCTTGCGTCCAACGCGAAGTCTCTTACCGAGTACTGGTGTTTCACAAAGGACGACGTCCTGATTCATGCCCTGCCAATATTCCATGTGCATGGCCTGTTCACAGCGACCAACGTCATCCTCAATTCAAACGCATCGATGTTGTTCCTGCCGAAGTTTGATGCCGATGATATCTTCGCTGTTCTGCCGAAGGCGACGTCAATGATGGGCGTGCCAACGTTCTATGTCCGGCTGATACCGGATGAACGCCTGACCCCTCAAGCAACCAAACACATGCGGTTGTTCGTTTCCGGCTCGGCACCAATGCTTGCCGAGACACACCGCGCGTTCACCGCCAAGACGGGACATAAAATTCTCGAACGCTACGGCATGACCGAAACCGGCATGAACACATCCAATCCCTATGATGGCGAACGTGTTCCTGGCGCCGTTGGTTTTCCATTACCAGGCGTCTCCTTGCGCATTGCCGATGCCGAGACAGGCGCCAAACTCCCCCACGGCGAAATCGGCGTTATCGAGGTCAAGGGTCCCAACGTCTTCAAGGGCTATTGGCGGATGCCCGAAAAAACCGCATCCGAATTCCGCGAAGACGGTTATTTCATAACCGGCGATCTCGGCAAGATCGACGAGAAGGGCTATGTGCACATTGTCGGACGCGGCAAGGATCTTGTCATTTCGGGTGGCTATAATGTCTACCCCAAGGAAATCGAGTCACAGATCGATGAGATGAGCGGCGTTGTTGAAAGTGCCGTAATAGGCGTACCCCATCCCGATTTCGGCGAGGGCGTTGCAGCCGTTGTCGTACTTGAAGAGGGTGCAAACATCACAGAGGCCGACGTGCTGGCGCATCTGGATGGCAAGCTCGCCAAATTCAAAATGCCCAAGCGGGTCATGTTCGTTGACGCCTTCCCACGCAACACGATGGGAAAGATACAAAAGAACATTCTGCGTGATACCTACGCCGGACTCTACACCTGACCACTAAAGCATGTTCAGCCGAAGTGTGCGCGGTTTTGCAATGACGACTGCATTAGATCAAAGGCTTGAAGAGCGTGGAACAAATCTCATAAGTCGCGACACGCTCTAAGAAGACGATTTCGACACGCTTGAAATACGGTCCAGCAGACTGGAGCGGCGGCGCTTCACAGGCCCATTTGCCGTAGGCTTGTCTTCAACGGCTTTCGATTTATCCGCGTCGGAACCTTTGGCCGGTGCCTCGTTCGGCACAGCAGACGAACTCCCTTGTCCGCCAGCAGCAGCTGCCGTTGCAATATCCTTGAGAGACACAAGCTGCTCGCTGACCGGCTTGCCCGAAAGCGCGCGCAGATAGTTAGCCGTGCGCGACGGGTCGACATCGGCGCCGGCTACCGGTTTGAGTGCGGCAGGCCGCGATGCCCCCATGCGTTCAGCAAGTGAGGGGCGGCTGGGGTTTGTCTCCGCTTCGCTAGTGTCTTTCTCTTTGCGAAGCTGGGATGCCGTGGGCACTGTACCGGCGCCAAGCCGGCGCAATTCATCACGATAATGCGCAGACTGACGCGCCAGGCGCTCGTTGGCTGCGGCTAGCTCCGCACGCAGGCTTTCAACAGTCTCATTGCGCGTGGCAATCTCCGCCTCCAACGCGCCAACGCGCGCTTTCATGGCCACTTTCGATTCCTTGATGGCGCTCTCGTCTTTTTGTGCAGATTCGTAAATCGACAAAGCCGCCTTGAGACGCGCCACTTCCGCCGCTAGCGAATCGTTTTTCGATTTCAACGACCGCACCTCGCCATCGCGCTGCTTCTGGCTTTCTTGTCCAGCCTCAGCACTGGACTGCGCGGCCAACAAAGAGGCCTCAGCTTCCGCCAGTTGCTCCCGCAGTCTAGCCAGTTCGCGGGCATCGGCTGCTTGGCTGGCCGCAACCTCCAGCTGTTCAGAATCGGTTCCACCGCCGTCCGTTTCAGCATCACCGGACTTGCTACCACGGGCCAACGTCCCCTGAAGCCGCGTGATCATTTCGGCCTGCTCGCGGGCGCGGGCACGCAGCGCCTCGATCTCGGACCTTAACGCCACTTCGCTATCAAACCGTGGGTCAGCAAGTTGATCCCGATTGCGAGCAGCACGCGATGATAAAGCCGCGCTGGTGCGGAAAAGTTCATCGCGTTGCTGCGTATTGATTTGCCGGGTTTCCTCCAGCGCGCGCGCCGTACTATCCGCCGAGCGCGAAAGCCGTTCAATTTCCTGGTCGCGCTCATGCAACAGCTCACGCGCATTGTTGAGCCGCTCTTCCACCATCGGCAAGCGATCCGTGATGGATTGCTCAAGGACACGGCGTGCGTTCTCGTGCTCTTCAAGCGCGCTGGTCAGCGTACCAATTTCGCCTTCGAGATCATTGATTGCGCCATCGCGCCGGTTCAGCTCGATTTTTTGCCGCGCAGCTTGGTGCGCCGCTTCATCCACGCGCGTTTCAAGTTGATGGATACGGATCGCGTATTCCGCACGCAAGCGGTCCTTGTCGGCGCGAATTTCAGCTTCGGTCATCGGCATGTGCCGTTTGACCTCGGCAACCGCGAGCCGTTCGGCACGGCGGCGATAAAACGGCACCAGCAGCAACACAACGAATGCTGCGGATAGAACGCCCAGCGCCACGAGCATAACGGACTGGATCGTCATCATGCACGCATTCCCGAGCTCTCAGCCAAGCCGGCAGAATTCACAAACAGCGCCGACACCACTCTTCCCCTGCCTCCGCACCAGATGCCCGCAGCCTCACAGCTCTTATGCAATCTGGACTTGTCTAACCTAGCCGCCTTCGCGCTCACCGAACGCGTCAGAACGGGTTCCAGGTCGGCCTGCGGGTATACTTTAAATAGCCGACGTTGGCACCTAAACGTAGCCCAACGCCTGCACGAATGGGAGCCATGACCACATCTCCATACTTCTGGAACTGGATCGACACGCCGCCCACCAGGTACGCTGAACCTTCGACACCACCGAACCGATGATAGATTTCAGATGGATCACGCAGATTGTAGACCAAAATCATTGTTTTGGCCCCTGCCCCGCCAAAGTCGTAGCCCACCGAAGGCCCTTGCCAGTAGACTTTGTGGGTACCAGCATCCTTGGTGTAGAGGCGGCCCTCGCCGTAACGCAGACCCGCAACAAAAGCACCGCCGGCGTCCTCACCCAGAATATAGCCATTCGGGCGGCCGGCCTTCTTGAACGCATATTCGATAACGTTGGCCAGCCCCTTACTGATCGAGCCGAAGAATCCGTGCCCAGCAGCGACAATTTCGCTCTGCGAATAGTGCCGGCTATTGTCGTAGGCAACGGAATCGCGCCTGTCTGAGTATCCCTCTCCCTCATACTGTCGGCCCGCATCTGGCTGCGGCGCAGCATAGGGATCACCATATTGCCCGCTCGGCGGTGCCGGGCGGCTCTGGTAGGAATCACCGTAGCCATTATCAACCGGAGGCCCCCTGTTGTAGGCGCTGCCCGAACCATAGCTCGAACCGCCAGATGGTGGGCGATAGGCATCATCGGAGCCTGACCGCGTTGATGGCGGCCGGTATGCCCGCTCGTCCGTCTCATATCCATTGTTCTGCGGCCGATAGGCATCGTCAGACCGATAAGAATCTTGTGCGAGGCGAATGGCGCCGCTTGCAGATTCGCTATGAATTCCAGGACCTGGTGCCACATCACTTTGATGAGGGAATGCCTTGTCGCCGGAGGAGGATTGTGTGTCCGTCAAGGTCGTCGCCGCGACAGGCCCATTGGCACCCACGGCAAAGGCAGGTGATGCCACGGCGGCCGGCGCCAAAAGGGCTAAGACCAGGCGCATAACGGCAGATCTTGAAACCGATCCCATGACTTTGTTCCCTCGCGTGGTGCCTGAACCCGCTGCTTCACAGCACCGCAGTGTCCCGGCAATCTCCAAATATTAGTGCAGGGCTCAGGCTATCCAAACCCAACCGCAGCCGCGGTGTCCCATCATTGCGTCACTTGCCGAGCACCAGATCTAAGCATCATCCGGCACGCCCTCACCGGGCCACGAATCATTCGTTTCCCACTCCATACGCAATAGCAAATTTTCCCCGCCAACTGGCGCCAAAGTGTGGCCGTTCCACGGCTGATGATGGACACCGTATTTCGGCACATGGATTCCCTGGCCGATAGACGGGCGAAACCGCCTCAAACTCCCATTCCATGTAGAGATATTGGATGTTCGGAAAACGGCAGCACAACCAGCAAGCCACCAAGCTGCAATAAGACTCAATGAGTTGCATAAACTCCCGAGGTTGACGGCACATCCTGCGTTGCGCTGCGGACCCAACACGACTGAAAACGACCGTCAGCCGAGTAGCCTCCTCCACGTTCCTTTGCTTTGCTGGCTCAGCACGTGTATCTAGCATTTAAGCATTACAATGCGATATCCGCGGCCCCCTGTCTGCTCGCGTCACGTCTTTACGCTTCTGAGCAGCCGCTTTACCGTCATTCCGACACGAGAGGGCCGTTATGAGCGAGACCGCGCAGCCAACCGATCTGGAACTCGCTGCACTCATTTCCAGCAAGATCTGCCATGACGTGATTGGCCCGGTCGGCGCGATCTACAATGGCCTTGAAATACTGGACGAAGACGATGGGGCGGAATCCAGCGCCTACGCCCTTGACGTCATTCGCAACGTTACCCAGCAAGCATCAGCGCGCCTGCAATTCGCCCGCTTTGCATTTGGTGCTGCCGGCTCCGCTGGTGCGATGATCGACCTGGGCACCGCCGAGCAGATTTCGCGCGGCTTCGTCGGGAACGGCAAGCACAAGCTGAATTGGCATGGCCTTTCGGGCTATATGGCCAAGGACAAGGTCAAACTGCTTCTCAATCTGCTTGCTGCAGCCACCACGGCGCTGCCGCGCGGGGGCGAAGTGGACGTCATAATGGGCGGTTCGGTTGAAGACCCAAGCTTCGTCCTGCGCTGCCGTGGCACTGGTGCCAGGCCACCCCAGTATCTTACGGATTATGTGGCCGGCACCGCAAAAGCTGAACTTGATGCTCTGTCCATCCAGGCCTACTACACATGGCGGCTTGCTGGTTCCGCCCAGATGCAGCTTGAGATTCTGAAAGACGGCGACGACATCCTGTTAACGGCAAAGCCATTCGAGTGAGCGGCAGTTCCGCTTCACTTTTTCCTCGCCTCTTGTCGAATCCGGACCCTCGCCAGCAGCCGTCAGCTGATCATCCTCGACATGACGTCAGAGTTAAATCACCACACCATTCCAAGGCAAAGCGTGTCGGCGCCAACCGCAAACCGTTGAAGCCATTCGGCAAGCCCGATTTCAGGAACCAGATGGACAAGCTGTCGATCAAGGCTTGATCCACCGGTTTGCTCGTAGCGCAATCCCCGCCTAGTGGACCCTATACTCTCCGGCTGATAAAGCCTTCTATTCAAGGTGAGCCTGCATGCCGCGCAAACGCACGCGCGCGGCATGCAGGCTCATACGTCCTCAAATTTGCGCGGGAGCTGCACAAGCGCCCCCAGGAAATAGGCCAGATAGCATTGCTGCGCGTCGAACAACTCTGCGTTCCAGGACTGCCACCGCTTTCCTTCGAAGTGGGTGAAGGTACGTGTCTGGCAATTGAGGGGCCCTCGGGCATCGGCAAAACAAGGCTGTTAAGAGCGATGGCTGATCTGGACGAGACACCAGGCCAGGTATTTCTGGACGGTGCAGAGCGGCGTGAAATGCCGGCGTGGCAATGGCGCAAACAGGTGCGTTTCTCGCCGGCAGAACCCGGCTGGTGGGGTGAGACGGCGCGAGCTTCGTTGAGCGAAACCGACGTAGACATTGCCAGAATCAAAAAAATGTCTGAAGATCTCGGGCTTGATCCCAAGGTTTTCGACCAGCCGCTCGCACAACTTTCAACCGGAGAACGATTGCGCCTGGCACTGACGCGGGCATTGGCGGACCAGCCGCGAGTTGTCCTTCTGGACGAACCCACCGGCGCGCTGGACAAAGCTTCTGCAGCACTTG
Source organism: Hyphomicrobiaceae bacterium (assembly GCA_047972825.1). GTDB lineage: Bacteria > Pseudomonadota > Alphaproteobacteria > Rhizobiales > Hyphomicrobiaceae > JAEUMD01. Next base: position 7,508 of record JBKEAX010000552.1, read on the forward strand.
CCGAGGAACTCATACGCTACCAGGTCTTGGCTGGGCGGACCGTCATTCTTGTCAGTCATGACAAAGGCCAGATCGAGCGTCTCGCCGACATGCGCCTCCAGCTTGCCGATCCAGCAGCGTCGCTAGTCGCCATGAGCACATGAGGGGTGCGCGCTAATGCAGTATGTATCGCTCGGCCTGTTCGATCTCGTATTGGCAGCCTCACTGATCCTGATCAACGCCGCAGTCTCCATTGCATTCCGT
>JBKEAX010000559.1:0-9139 GCA_047972825.1 Hyphomicrobiaceae bacterium
TCTTAGCCGAATACCGTTGCTGTAAATGTCGGAAGTCGGTGCGAGTGTAACGCCCGAATAAAGCAGCCAGACATCGCTGGTAATGTCAGCGCCCGCATAGGCTTCGCGCGTGTAACGAGGCAGTTCACTTGCATAGGTTGGTGTTGGTGTCAGGTTGGCTAGGGCGGCAAAGGAAACGACAGCCATGAAGGCTGCAATAGCAGGTATGTCGCGTCCACTCAGACGCAACACACCGCCAGCCAAGGCGGCCATGCCCTCCCGTCCCACACTGCACCCCACGAACACAACCGCACCACACGGAAAACATAACAAGAACAAATGCTTCTCTATAGTTTTGATGATTGTTCAATAGATCTTAAGCGTCAAGTGATCCGTGGGCATGGCAATCTGTGAGCGCGCGCATTCACACGCGGAGCGTGTATTTGTGAAAATGTTGGGACTGAACGCTGAAAACTGTGCGGCGCAAGATGCTTAAGGATGCATATTGCTGCTTCGATGCTAAGGCTGAGCGATGCGCGCTTCATTGTCAGCAGCAATCGGCATGAAAAAATATATGTAAAACAAATGTATGTGCTATTTATCTCTACAGGTGTCTTGACCGTTGGCGCAAGTCATTCAAATGGCGCGAATTTTGATTGCGACGCAGCAATTTGCTTTAACCATTTTCTACTTAAGGGTATGATCCTCCGATGGCGACCGGAATTGTAGCAGGTACACGTTCGCATCCGGCAGGATCTATCGCACTTCCAACACTCGGACCGGTCTGCCCCCTGATAACGAGCATCGAGCCCATAATGGTCTCGGGAGTGAATTTCGTTCCTGGCCACAGTTATTCGTCGAACGTGAATGTGATGGTGTCATGTGACCAGTAAGGAGGAATACGTGATGTCTTCTACAGAGCAGAGCCCATGCTCGGGACTGGGGCTTTTTCAGAGCTTTTTCCAGCCGGTTAATTTTTCGAATTTTGCAACTAACGGAGCGCAGCTGCCTGATCAATGGATGACGGGTTGGGTACGTTCTCAACTGGAACTGCAGGGCTTGATGTTCCGGCGGGCGCAAGCCTACCTCGAACTACCCAGCAGGATGGCTCAATGCCGCACAATGCAGGATCTCATGGCGGAGCAGCAACGCTTCTTCCAGACGTGCCTTGGGCAATATTCGCAGTCATCCCAACAGATCATGAGCACCTGGGCCCCGTTGTTCCAGTTGCCAATGCCGGATCACCAGCCGGCCACGTCCTATGAGCATGATTACCTTGGCTATTCCGAGCCTCGTTCGACTAACGGTGCAGCGAGTGGCCAGCCCCAAACCAGGCAAGGGCAACGTCGTGCGGCCTAACGGCGCGAATTTGCCGTTTTAAGGGTGTCAGGCAGAACAATGCAGGGCAGGGGGGCACGTGCTGCCCCTGTCTTCACCCGCTGTAACAGCGGTGTCAGGGCCTTCGCATTCCGGTGAAGTTGGTTGAGAAACTCAATCGTCCGTCACTCTATTTCAGGCAGAGCCTGGGCAAATCCGCTCAGTGAAATAGGGATGCCGATACCGGCTTCTTCAGTCTGGAATATGATGAAAATCGCGGTCTTGCCGGTCTTTAGCTGCTCGACAAGCTGATCCTCCACGACAACTTGTGCGTAACAAGCGAATGTATGGCAACGCAGGAAGGGTGCGTGGCCAACATCCTTGTTGTCGATTTTCAGCCCCAGACCAGGTGGCAGGAGAATACCAAGGGGTGCAAAAACCCTGAGGACGCGCGTGCCGTTTGAAAACTTCTGGAAATATACGGTCAGCCCGACGTTGTTGCGGTCCTCAGCGGTAACGCTTTGAACCAATGCACAGACTTCCTTTTTGGAACCAGGTGGGGGAGCCTTGCATACCACCTGCCAATCACCGTGCTGGGCCTTGACGGCTCCTTCGGGTGCTTTGGTGTCCTGTGCACTTGCTGGCGAGGTGGACAAAACCACCAGAGCCAGAAGCAGAACGCAAACAGCAAGGCCGACCACGAGCGAAATCGCAGTGTTGCCCGCCCAGACAGATTGGGATGCGGGCTGCTCGGGGAAGACGATTCGGCGCGATAGCCGTGCGACGGCGCGCACGTACACGAGAGGCTGGTTCAAGGCATGGCTCCGCGGATGGGCTCGGGCTGTGGGACGGTAGCTCCCGTCGCCGGGCCAACCGCCTATACATGACTCGCGTTCCAACAGCTAATCAGGCCAAATTTGGGGCCGACCTGTACGCGGGGCTCTGCGCTCATTTGATGTTCCCGCAAAAGTTGATCTACGTCGGGGCTTGCAAAGCGTTTAAATGCCGCAGAAACCTTGACTTGGGACAAGTCAAGTGGTTCTGATCTGCACAACGCTGTGATGATTGCTATTCTCTATAAGGAGTAGGATGCGGAATTTGATGTCCGCTAATCCTGTTTCGGGCCAGGCGAACTTTTTTTGGGGGTGTGGCGCCAGCCTGGCACTTGACTTTTGTGAAGAACGGCAATGACCATCACAACTCGGCTTTTACGTGTGGCAGCTTGGATTGAGCTGACATAATCGACCGACAATAACAGTGAGCTATCCGGAAAATCCGGAGCAATACTTTTGGGGAGCAAGGAATGATCCGACGAATGGTTGGCGCGATGCGGGCCGCAGCCATGTTGGCGCTAGCGGGGATCGCAATGTGGAGTGGCGAAGTCATGGCAGCCACTGGTATTGGCGTCGACGGCCAGTTGGGGATGCAGGAAGCAGCTTCACCCATCGCCGAACAGATCCATGAGTTCCACGATCTGGTGAACGGGATCATTATTGCCATTGCCATCTTCGTGTTGATTTTGATGGTCTACGTGATGGTACGGTTCAACGCCAAAGCCAATCCGACGCCATCAAGAACGACGCACAACACGTTGCTTGAAGTGGCGTGGACTGTTCTGCCGATCATTATTCTCGTTATTATCGCGCTGCCATCGTTCAATCTGCTGCGCGCCCAGTACACCTATCCAAAGCCGGATTTGACCATCAAGGCGACGGCCTATCAGTGGTACTGGACCCACGAGTATCTTGCCGCAAACAAGGACGACACGGCGTTTTCTTTCGACTCGCTGATGCTCACGCCAGAAGAAGCCAAGGAAGCAGAAGCTGAAGGCTTGCCGGCCCCGCGCAACTTGGCTGTCGACAACGAGGTGGTCGTGCCCCTCAACAAGAACGTTCATGTGTTGGTGACCGCGGGCGACGTTCTTCACAATTGGACCATTCCGGCGTTTGGCGCGAAGGTTGATGCCGTTCCGGGACGTATCAACGCCACTTGGTTCCGGGCCACCAAGACCGGCATTTTCTATGGCCAGTGTTCGGAACTATGCGGCAAGGACCACGCTTTCATGCCGATCGCAGTGCGCGTTGTGGATGAAGGTACGTACGCCGAATGGCTTGCAGCGATGAAGGCCGATGATTCGGACAAGGCGAAGGCTATTTTGAAGCGCGTGGCTTTGCAGCAAGCGGGCAAAACAGACGATGTGGCGGCGCGATAAGGGGCGGCTGCCAATTGCAGGAAGCGCCGGACTGTCTGCCTGTTGAGGCAGCGGACGTTGCCGGTGGAATTGCCGAGACGCAAAGGGCGCTGGGAGCGAAACGCATTAATCAATTCGGCGCATAGAATAACGCGCTGTAGAATTTCGGAAGCGAAGGGCAACTGAAGATGGGTAGCACTGCACAGGCCGGACACGACCATCACGATCATCCGACGGGATGGCGTCGCTGGTTGTTATCGACGAACCACAAAGACATCGGCACGATGTACATGATCTTCGCCATGATGGCGGGTGTGGTTGGTGGGCTCCTTTCGATAGGAATGCGGATGGAGCTGCAGGAGCCTGGGTTGCAGTATTTCCAGAATGGACACATGTTCAACGTGTTCGTAACCGCGCATGGCATCATCATGGTGTTCTTCATGGTCATGCCAGCGACCATGGGCGGTTTTGGCAACTGGTTCATGCCGCTGATGATCGGTGCCCCGGATATGGCCTTCCCGCGCATGAACAACATCTCGTTCTGGTTGTTGCCGATGGCGTTCACGCTGCTGGTCCTCTCGCTGTTTGTGGAGGGTGATTCGGGCGGCTACGGTGCCGGTAGCGGTTGGACTCTTTATCCACCTCTATCAACGACTGGATCTGCCGGTCCGGCCATAGATTTTGCAATTCTGTCCATGCATGTCGCCGGTGCCTCGTCGATCCTTGGTGCGATCAACTTCATCACCACGATCTTCAACATGCGCGCTCCAGGCATGACGCTGCACAAGATGCCACTGTTCGCGTGGGCCGTTCTGGTCACGGCATTCCTGCTGCTTCTGTCTCTGCCGGTATTCGCCGGTGCCATCACGATGATGCTGACGGACCGTAACTTCGGTACGACGTTCTTCACAGCGTCGGGCGGTGGTGATCCGATCCTTTACCAGCATCTGTTCTGGTTCTTCGCTCACCCCGAAGTCTACATTCTCATCATTCCGGGCTTCGGCATCATTAGCCACATTGTGTCGACCTTCTCCAAGAAGCCGGTCTTCGGTTATCTCGGCATGGCTTATGCCATGGTTGCCATCGGCGTTGTCGGATTCGTCGTGTGGGCGCACCACATGTACACGTCTGGCATTTCGTATGAGGCACAGGCCTATTTCGTGTTCGCGACAATGGTCATTGCCGTGCCGACGGGCGTTAAGATCTTTTCGTGGATCGCCACAATGTGGGGCGGTTCCATCGAGTTCCGTCTGCCGATGCTGTGGGCTCTCGGCTTCATCTTCCTGTTTACCGTCGGTGGTGTTACGGGCGTGATGCTGGCCAACGCTGGTGTCGACCGTGCGCTGCACGACACCTACTACGTGGTCGCTCACTTCCATTATGTGCTGTCACTTGGCGCGGTGTTCTCGATCTTCGCGGGCTACTACTACTGGTTCCCGAAAATGACCGGCTACATGTACTCTGAGTTCTGGGGTACGGTGCACTTCTGGGTGACGTTCATTGGCGCGAACATCCTGTTCTTCCCGCAGCACTTCCTCGGTCTTGCCGGCATGCCACGCCGCTATGCTGACTATCCCGATGGCTACGCGCTATGGAACTACGTATCGTCGATAGGTTCCTACATCACGGGCGTTGGAACGCTGTGCTTCTTCATCGGCGTCTTCGTTGCGATGTCACGCAAGCAGCGTGTTGGCGACAATCCGTGGGGCGTGGGTGCTACGACGTTGGAATGGACGCTGCCATCACCGCCGCCGTTCCACCAGTACAACACGTTGCCGAAGATCGAGGCGACCAAGCATCATTGATCGCCATGCATTGTCTGCCGGAGCAGCCGAGTTCGAGCCCTCCGGTAAGTGTGTAAAACTAGACGGCATGGGCGGAGCCGCGGGCTTCGCCCATTGCTACGGCAAGACGGGAACAAGCCCGGTTGAGCTAGCAGCGGTTGCTGCGAACCTTGAATTTGGCGCGGATGTTTGGCGTCGGGCAGGATATCGCCGGATGGATACGCTCATTTTCGCTGGCGAGCCGTTCACCTCAATCGCCGGCTTGGGCGGGTAGGATTATTATGTCGCAAATGCAGCTCGTTGCTGAAGGACACATTGCCGAAGTGCCCGTGTTGGGCGATCCGACGGTTGGCGACTACGTTGCGTTACTGAAGCCGCGGGTGATGTCACTGGTGGTCTTCACAGCGCTGGTCGGGCTGGTCGCCGCACCAGGGAGCCTTCACCCGGTTCTGGCCGTCATAGCGCTGATCATGATTGCTGTTGGCGCTGGAGCGTCGGGTGCGCTCAACATGTGGTACGACGCCGATATAGATGCGCGGATGGCGCGCACGGCGAACCGGCCCATTCCACGCGGGCGGGTAACAGCAGAAGAAGCGTTGACGTTTGGTTCAGTTCTCTCGGTTGGCTCTGTCCTGGTGCTGGGAACGCTGGTGAACTGGGTTGCCGGTGTGTTGCTGGGCTTGACGATTGCCTATTACGTGTTCGTCTACACCATGTGGCTGAAGCGCCGGACACCGCAGAACATTGTTATTGGTGGAGCTGCGGGTGCGTTTCCGCCGATGGTTGGTTGGGCTGCGGTTACAGGCAGCGTCTCTGTTGAAAGCGTTGTTTTATTCCTCATCATCTTCTTCTGGACGCCACCGCACTTTTGGGCCTTGGCGCTATACCGCTGCCGCGACTACGAGCGTGTCGGCGTGCCAATGCTACCGGTGACACATGGAGCAGATGAAACCCGGCGCCAGATCGTAATCTACTCACTGTTGCTGGTACCGCTTGCGGTTACCCCTTACGTGATCGGTTTGGGTGGATTGGGCTATCTCATCGCCTCGGTGGTGCTGGGGTCGGTATTTCTGGCACTGGCCGCCAAGGTTTACCGGGTGCGGGAAGGCCGTGCCGGCGACAAGGCCGCGCGGCAGCTGTTTGGGTTCTCAATCTTCTATCTGTTTGCTTTGTTCGCCGTCATGCTCGGCGAGCATGTCTTTCAACGGCTAATCGGCTGATGGCACCTGAGAAAACCGATACGCAGGCTGGAGACGAGACCGTTTCGCAGGAACGTAGCGCAGAGGCCCAACGCCGCCAGCGCATGCGCTCTTGGGCAATTGCTGGTGCGCTATTTTTCTTGGTGGTAGCGTTCTATGCGGCGACGATTGTTCGCCTTGGCGGTAATGTCTTCAACCGCCCATTGTAAGGGAGCCTGTAGCGTGACGCAGCTAAACGACGGACACGGTGAAGGCACAGCCGCAGGAAGGCGCCACCGGACGACGGCCTTTATGCTTGCCGGCGTGGTCCTTGGCATGGTCGGTATGGCCTATGCCGCTGTACCTTTGTACCGAATTTTCTGCCAGACCACTGGGTTTGGTGGCACGCCCATGATTGCGGAACGGGGCTCTGAAGAAGTGCTCGATCAAACGATCGAGGTTCGTTTTGATGCCAATGTGGGGACTGGTTTGCCCTGGAAGTTCAAACCCAAGCAGGCAACCGTTACGGCGCGACTGGGCGAAACGCTGTTGGTCTATTACACCGCAACCAACGTGTCTTCGGAAACGACGCGCGGCACGGCCCGTTACAATGTGGCACCAGATTCGACCGGGGCTTACTTCAACAAGATTGAGTGCTTCTGTTTTACTGAACAAAAGCTTGAGCCTGGCCAGACCGTCGATATGCCGGTGTCTTTCTTCATCGATCCGGCTTTCGCCAAGGACGGCACAACCAAAAATCAACCGGTGATAACGCTCTCGTATACGTTCTATCCAATGGATAAGCCCGCGACGACCTCGGGGCATGAAGCGGGCAAGAGGAGCGGCAGCAGCGGGTAATAGGGAAACAACACGTATAGTTCAGACCGGGCGCAGGCTCTGTCGGAGGAAATGATTTAAAGCAGCGTCGAAAGATCCCGACGTTGCGAACGTCCAAAACGAGGTTAAAACGAGGCTGGCCGGCCAAAGTGTGTTCAAGACAACGAAGACCAGTACGGCAAGCGCTCCAATAAGGGACTAGGGGAACGGAGAAACCGATGGCCGATTCACACGCAAAGCATCATGACTATCATCTTGTCGATCCTAGCCCGTGGCCGTTGCTGGCATCGCTCTCGGTGCTGGTGGCAGCGTTGGGCGCAATTATCTGGATGCACTCTCTGGGCGGTGGCTCGGGGGTTTTCGGCATCACCGGGCCCTGGGTTTTCGTCGCGGGATTCTCTGGTGTTTGTTACATCGCCTTTCTGTGGTGGCGTGACGTAATCCGCGAAGCGCACAAAGGTGACCATACGCCAGTGGTTCAACTGCATTTGCGCTACGGCATGATCATGTTCATCGCCTCTGAGGTGATGTTCTTCGTTGCGTGGTTCTGGGCCTACTTCGATGCCTCGCTCTACCCGTCGGGCATCTGGCACCTGCCAAACGTGCCCGAGGCGACCGGGATGATCGCGCGCAATGAACTGACGGGGGGGCACTGGCCTCCGCAGGCGAGCGAGAACTTCACCTCGACGTTCGACCCATGGGGTCTGCCGCTGGTGAATACCCTTATTCTGCTGTTATCGGGTTGCACCGTGACGTGGGCGCACCACGCGCTGCTGCAGGACGACCGCAAGGGGCTCGTTTGGGGCTTGATCCTGACCGTTCTGCTCGGTGCTACGTTCACAGCCTTGCAGGCCTACGAATACGGGCATGCCGCGTTTAATTTCGCGGGTCACATCTATGGGTCGACGTTCTTCATGGCCACGGGTTTCCATGGCGCCCATGTCATTATCGGTACGATCTTCCTGTTCGTATGCCTGATCCGCGCAATGCAGGGCGATTTCACGCCCAAGCAACATTTCGGTTTTGAGGCTGCTGCCTGGTACTGGCACTTCGTCGACGTTGTGTGGCTATTCCTGTTCTTTGCCATCTACGTGTGGGGGGCTGGATCAGGCGCGGGACATTGATCCATGCCTGAATGCAATTACAATTACACATGGCCGGGGCATTGCGTCCCGGCCATTTCTTTATTCGAGATTTCCAGAGCATGTTCAGCCGAAGTGTACGCGGTTCGGCGTGAAGAACATGCTCAAAAGAAAATAGATCGCGTTCGCGATTCCGTGAAAAGTGAACGCGATCTAGCCCAGCGTTGCGCACACCCAAATGCCAAGCCCAGCCCCCTGGACGGCCCAAGGCGGCCGGGTAGGTGTTACAGGTTCGACTGAGAAAAGGTGTCACACACCTGCATCTGGCCGCCTTCATAGCCTTTGCGGAACCAACGCACGCGCTGGGCTGACGAGCCGTGCGTGAAGGCATCAGGCACAACATGGCCCTGCGTTCGGCGTTGTATCATATCGTCGCCAATTGCGCTCGCCGCGTTCAAACCTTCCTCGATGTCACCCTGTTCGAGACGGTTGTTAAGCTGATCGTTCAGATTCGCCCAAACACCTGCAAGACAATCCGCCTGAAGCTCCATGCGAACCTGAAGTGCATTGGATTCCCGCTCCGACATGCGGCCTTTGAGGCTTTGAACCTTGTCAGCTATTCCCAGCAGCTTTTGCACATGAGGGCCGACCTCATGCGCTATCACGTAGGCCTGGGCAAAGTCCCCCGGAGCCTGGAAACGACGCTTCAACTGTTCGTAGAACGCTAGATCAATGTAGATCTTCTGGTCGAGGGGACAATAGAACGGACCC
>JBKEAX010000086.1:0-10740 GCA_047972825.1 Hyphomicrobiaceae bacterium
CTGCGAGCTATAACCCGGCAGAGTCCACCGAGGTTGATTCAGATCTTGCGCAGCGCCTTGCCTCTCTGACACCGCAGCAATTGCGTGTCTTGAAAATGCTGCGTCAGGGCATGCTCAATAAACAGATCGCATATGAGTTGCGTGTCGGCGAGACAACAGTGAAAGCGCACGTCTCGGAGATTTTGAGAAAACTGAACGTAGCTTCGAGGACGCAAGCGGTTATTGAAGTATCCAAGATCGATTTTGATCGCATCCTATCCGGCGCAGAAACTGATGGCCGCGCCGGAGTTTGAAGCCTGCAAACTTGTGTAGGTCTTGTTTGATGGTCAGCGAGCAGCTCCCGCACTTGCAACCTTTGCGTCCCATGAATTGTTTGAGGTATCAGGCTGCGCCGTTTGTCTCAGGGCCGGGTTGCTCGCAATAGCTGTAGAACCGCGGACGGCATTTGCCTGGTAGGGTTTGGGATCAAGCCGCACCATCTGTTGCACCAGTGTCGTATCTGATGCGACGGTCGAAGCTGGCAGCACCTGGTTTCCAACAGCCTTTGCTTCGTCATACTTGCCTTGCAGGCCCAGTACCAGGGCAAGGTTCTTTTGAACCTTGGGCGAATTTTCCTTGGCTGCGGCCTCGCGCAATAGACGCTCCCCGTCGGACGCGCGTCCGTCGAGCGCATAGGCCATGGCGAGGTTGTTCATGACAGATGGCTTTGAGTTCGACAGCGCCATGGCACGTTCGAACATTTCAATGGCTTCTTTGTAGCGCTTCTCCTTCGCAAATACGGTTCCGCGAGCCGAGACGATGCGCCAGTCCGGTTTTGTGGGATCATCTGCGTATGAGAGCACTTTTTTGGCGGTTTCGACTTGACCCATTTCGAGAGCAAGGCGTCCATATTCGCCAGCCAGCTCGCGGTTCTGCCCATTATATTCGGAAGCATGCTGCAGCGCTGCCAATGCCTGGCGATTGCGGCCCATGGCTTTCAGATTGCGAGAGTAATTGAGTGCATACTCAAGCGTAGTAGGAGATTTTGCGAATTTCTTGCCCCAGTAGTCAGTTGCCTTTTCCAGTTCCGATTGGGGTGTTGCTGCGATATCGGTTTGCGCAGGCGTTTCAGGCGAACTGAACAACTCTGCCGTCAGGTCTTTATTGGCACCCGCGCAGCCGCCCAGCAGCAGCGCTGCTGCACAGGCCGTTCCCAACACGGTATGCCGCGGAAACGACATTGATGACCTGACAGGTGCATTCTGCGGCATGACGCAAATTCCCGTTTAATGTGTTTGAAGGCGTTCGCTGACGCGAATCGCAAGTTGCGTTGACGTCAGTTTCTGAGACAGCCCTCAACAAAGGCTTAAGGTTATGCCAAATGTCAGCAAAGCTACGGCTGCTGCTGCAACCTGAGCCGTGCGGTAAAGCCGGAGTGCGGCTCAATCTGCACTCGGAACAGTGCATCGGGGCGCAGCCAGTGCTAAGAGCTTTTGTCCGTATGATTCACGGTTATCGAGCCGGGAGGCTAACGACCGCCCCGAAGGCATTTGGGGACCCACGCAGAAAAGTTGATGAAAGGGCCGGTGATGGCAGGTGCACAGTTGATGGGGGAACAAAGTCAGGCAGAGGACGTATTCGCTGCTACCGGAGCGGATGGAGCCCGCCCGGTACATTTCCTGCACTCGGAACAAACGGCCGCCGACATTCCCTCGTTGACGCCCGAGCAGAGAAGTTGGCTTGAGGCAACTGGCTTTGAGGCAAACGCACGCAAGCAGGCCGTGGTGCCAGGCGCCGATGGTGGGATTGCAGGTGTATTGCTAGGTGTCGGAAATGGTACTGCCGGTGAGCCCTGCGGCCCTTCGGAATTGCTGCTGGGACAACTGGCCTCGTCCTTGCCAGGCGGAATCTACCAGATCGAAGAAGAGGTCGGCGATCCAAACCTGGCGGCAATAGCATGGGGCCTGGGTGCGTATCGGTTCCGCCGTTATAAAAGCAGCAATGCCCAGGCAGAAAAAGCACGCTTGGCGCTCCCCAGAGGGGCCGACCCCAAGTCCGTGTTGGACACCGTCGAAGCCGTATGGCTGGGGCGTGACTTGATCAACACACCCGCTTCCGACCTGGGTCCGGAAGAATTGGAGGCTGCTGCACGTGCGCTCGGCTCGCGCTATGGCGCGCAGGTAGAGTCCATCGTCGGCAACGACCTGCTCGGTGCCAACCTGCCCATGATCCATGCCGTCGGTCGCGCAAGCACACGGCAGCCCCGTCTCATCGACTTGCGTTGGGCAAAGCCAGATGGTCGCGCGGATGCGCCGCGTGTGACATTGGTGGGCAAGGGCATCTGCTTCGATACTGGCGGCCTGGACATAAAACCGCCTAGCGGCATGCTGTTGATGAAAAAGGACATGGGCGGGGCGGCGACGGCGCTTGCCCTGGCTCAGATGATCATGGCGCACGAACTTGACATACGGCTGCGTGTATTGATCCCCGCTGCAGAAAATTCCATTGACGGCAATGCATTCCGGCCCAGCGACATTCTCATGAGCCGGATGGGTCTTACTGTTTCGGTGGGAAATACCGATGCGGAAGGCCGGCTGGTACTGGCCGACGCGCTGGCGCTGGGCGATGAAGAAGCGCCCGATGCGATGTTTTGCTTCGCGACCTTGACGGGCGCATGCCGGGTAGCACTAGGACCTGATCTTCCGGGCCTGTTTACCAACGACGATGCTCTGGCCTCAGAGATCATTGCGGCAGGTCAGGCTGTGGGCGATCCGGTTTGGAGATTGCCGCTATGGCAGGGTTACGATCGAAACCTTGATAATGATGTGGCGGATCTGTCCAATATTTCCGACGGCCCATTTGCAGGCGCGATAACTGCAGCGCTATTTCTGAAGCGCTTTGTCAACAATGCCGGCAATTTTGCTCATGTCGATCTGTTTGGTTGGCGGCCGTCGTCAGGACCGCTTGGCCCCAAGGGCGGGGAACCACAGTCAGCGCGAGCCGTTTTTCGGTTGTTGAACGGCTGGTACGGAGTGTAGTTCGATGTCATCGGCGCAAGATCCTGATCGCAAGGGCGACAAATGGAAAAGCACTGCCGCGCCAGTGCCCAGCTTCGCGTCTGCCAATCCATCATATGATCGGCGGCGCGTTGCGGCGCGCGAGGATCTTGCTGCAGCGGAATTGAAAGGGCGATTTGAAGCGCCCCGTTATGCCGAAGGCGTTGAGCAGCAGATCATTCGCGCCGCTGCTCCGCTGCGATCCAAACCAGATGTGCGAAGTGGTTTCGACACAGAACTCTTGTTTGGCGAAACGGTGAAGGTCTACGACACGCAGGATGGCTGGGCGTGGGTGCAGGCCGTTCGTGATCGCTACGTTGGGTATCTGCCCACTGCAGCACTTTCTGCCACCGTCAGAGCACCCACGCACAAGGTGCGCGCTCTTGGAACCTTCGTTTATCCCGTTCCCGACATCAAGGTGCCTCCGCTTCTTCATTTATCAATCGGCGCGGAGTTGGCCGTAGCTGAGACGAGTGAATCGTTCTGCAGGCTGCAACAGGGCGGACACGTGATAACGAGGCACGTTATCGAGATCGATCGCCATCATCGTGACTTCGTCGAAATTGCTGAACGCTTCATAGGCACACCTTATTTGTGGGGTGGACGGACACGCATCGGTATTGATTGTTCAGGCTTGGTGCAGGTCGCGCTTCAGGCCGCCGGTGTTGACGCGCCACGTGACAGCGATATGCAACAGGCCGAACTTGGAGTGAATGTCGCTATCCCAGACGATCTGGAGGGTTTGAACCGAGGTGATTTGATCTTCTGGAAGGGGCATGTGGGGATCATGGCGGATGGCCTGATGCTCCTGCATGCCAATGCACATCACATGGCCGTGGCCATAGAAACCTTGCCTGAAACGGTGGAGCGCATTGCCAAGACCGGGAGCAGGGTTATCGCCATCAAGCGATTGTCGCAGGCTGTATCGTGAGAAGAAAATCCCATGGCAATGAAGGAGAAGGGTTTCGCCACGCACGATCGCCTGGCAGATGTTGAAATTATCAGCTTATGGCGGCGCGAACGGCAGGCGATACGGCTGGGCCTTGCCGCACTCACGGTTCTGGCTGCTGGCTTTGGTGTGATCGCGTTCGCCGGTGTGGAGAGCGAACTCCGCCACATCGTCCTCACGGTTGGGCTTTTAAACGCTTCAGACAATCTATCCAGCGCTATCCAGCTCCATCTGGCGTTTTAATGCAGGCCGTTCGTTAAGTCGGTTTGCATAGGCTTCAAGCACTGGATGCTTGGGCAGCGTGCCAAACAACATGCCCCAGCGGATCTGCGCGCCAACGGCGACATCGGCAGCGGTAAACTGTTCGCCCAAAAGCCAGGGCTTTGTATCGGCGATGGCATCAACCAGGACTTTTACGGTTTCATCAAAACTACCCCAGCCGAGCGTTCCGCGCCTGCCTTCGGGCCACTGCATCGTCTTGTGGATGACGGCCGGCTCGATGCAGCCGGATGCAAAGAAAAGCCACTTAAGGTAAGGGCCCCGGCGCGGATCGTCGATGGCTGGAGCAAGGCCAGCTTCCGGAAAACGATCGGCTAGATAACAGCAGATTGCCGAAACTTCGGTGATGACCATCTCACCATGCTTCAGAACCGGAAGCTTGCCCATCGGGTTCACGGCAAGCAGCTCAGGGCTTGGGTGCGTTTCGGCAGTGATGTCGAACGTCTTGATGGTGTAGGGGACGCCAACTTCTTCAAGCATCCAGCGAGCAATGGCCGCGCGCGATTGTGGCCAATGGTAAAGAACAAGTGGTGCGGTGCTTTCAGTCATTGAAAGGGCTCCTCATGGCTGGGATGAAATGTGATGCTGCCGAGATGCTCCCTGTAGAACTCACGCAACACGGTCGGATCGTGTCGTTAGATTGAGCGCAGCTGCCAGCAATTCACGCGTGTAGGGTTCCTTGGGCTCGGAAAAAATCTGTTCAGCCGGCCCTTCTTCAACCACCCTGCCTTTGCGCATGACGATCACGTAGTTGGACAGCGCCCTTACAACCTTGAGATCGTGACTGATGAACAGGTAAGCCAGGTCGTGACGCGTTTGCAAATCGCGTAACAGATCGACGATTTGCGCCTGCACGCTCATGTCGAGTGCGCTTGTGGGCTCGTCCAGCATAACGAAACGAGGCTCCAGCACCATGGCACGGGCGATGGCAATACGCTGCCGCTGGCCTCCGGAAAATTCATGCGGATAACGATCCTGGCTGTCGGCGTCCAGCCCCACTTCGCTGAGTGCCTTGCCAATTCGCTCATGCCGCTCGCTGGTCGTGAGGTTTGGCTTCTGAATCAGCAAGCCTTCCTCGATGATCTGACCGACGGACATGCGCGGAGACAGTGAACCATAAGGGTCCTGGAAAACGATCTGCATTTCCTTGCGCAACGGCCGCATCTGCTTCTGGGTGAACCCATCGATACGTTTGCCGACATAGGCGATCTGCCCCTTCGAGGCTATCAGGCGCAACAGTGCCAGGCCGAGGGTTGTCTTGCCCGAGCCCGATTCACCGACGACGCCAAGCGTCTGGCCCGCACGAAGTTTCAATGACAGGCCATCGACGGCTTTAACATGATCGACAGTGCGCTTGAGTAGCCCCGCCTTTATCGGAAACCAGACTTTTAGATCCTCAGCTTCCACGACTATGGGGCGCGTGTCGTCCACTTTCGGCGGCTCGCCCTTTGGTTCCGCATTGAGCAGGTGGTTGGTGTAGGGGTGCTGCGGATTATTGAAAACGTCGCCCATGGCACCGGTTTCGACGATCTCGCCATTTTGCATGACGTAGACGCGCTCGGCCATTTTTCGGACGATGCCCAGATCATGGGTGATGAGCAGCATCGCCATGCCCATTTCATTTTGCAGTTCGCGCAGCAGCTCCAGGATTTGCGCCTGAATGGTAACGTCAAGGGCGGTCGTCGGTTCATCGGCAATGAGGAGATCGGGTTCGTTGGCAAGTGCCATGGCAATCATGACGCGCTGCCTCTGGCCGCCCGATAGTTCATGCGGGTAGGCACCAAGGCGTTTTTCTGGTTCTGGGATGCCGACCTTCTGCAGCAATTCAAGAACACGTGTACGTGCCGCCGCATCGTCCATGCCGCCGTGAAGTTGCAGCATTTCACCAACCTGGCGTTCAATCGTGTGCAGTGGATTGAGCGAGGTCATTGGTTCCTGGAAGATGATCGAAATGCGATCGCCGCGAATGTCTCGCATGCGGCGGTCGGGCAATTTCAATAGATCTTTTCCCTCGAAGAAAATCTCGCCGGAGGGGTGTGATGCTTGCGGATACGGCAACAGCCGCAGGATGGACAGGGCCGACACAGTCTTGCCCGAGCCTGATTCGCCGACCAGCGCCACGGTCTCGCCGCGGCCGATGCGGAAAGACGCATTCTTGACCGCCAGTTTCTTGTCGCGGCCCTTGCCAAATGCCACCGACAAGTTGCGGACCTGCACAAGCGTTTCGGATGTCGGAGATACCTTCATTCCATCCACCTATTGGAACGTCTTGCGCGGGTCGAGCGCGTCACGCACCGCCTCGCCAATGAACACCAGCAACGACAGCATGATCGCCAGCGTGAAAAATCCGGTCAGACCAAGCCACGGCGCCTCGGTGTGCTTCTTGCCTTGCAGCAGTAATTCGCCCAGCGAGGGTGAACCTGGCGGAAGACCCAGGCCAAGGAAGTCGAGCGCAGTTAACGCGGAGATTGAGCCTGAAAGCAGAAATGGCACGAACGTCAGCGTTGCAACCATCGCGTTCGGTAGCAGATGCTTCCACATGATCTTGGCATCCGACAGGCCAAGAGCGCGCGCCGCCTTGATGTATTCGAAATTGCGTCCGCGCAGGAATTCGGCGCGAACCACACCGACCAGCGCCGTCCACGAGAACAGCAGCAACACGCCAAGCAGTGTCCAGAACCCGGGCACCAGGACCGACGAGATGATGAGCAGCACATAAAGCGATGGAATGGCGGACCATATCTCCAGAATGCGCTGGAAGATCAGGTCGGTGCGCCCGCCGAAATATCCCTGCACAGCACCCGCCGCGATTCCTATGATTGATGAGAAGAACGTCAGGATCAGGCCGAACAACACTGACACGCGGAACCCGTAGATGACCCTGGCAACCACGTCGCGGCCCTGGTCATCCGTGCCAAGCCAGTTTGTATTGCCAAACGTTTCATAGCGGGCGAGCTGTTCAGGCGTCGTCTCGCAAAGTTCTGCCTTCGATCCCCAGGGCGGTGGTGCAGGAAAGCCCAGGCACAAGCCGCTGGGAGATTTGCGCGTCGGGTAGTCCTTGTTGACAGTGTCGTCGGAATACCGGATTGGCGGCCACAACATCCATCCGTTGGCCAGAATCTCGTCCGCGATGACTGGATCCTTGTAATCGGTCGTCGCGAGAAAACCGCCAAATCTCGATTCAGGATAGTCGATGAGAACTGGCGAGAGGAGTTCGCCTTTGTAGCTGACGAGAATTGGCCGGTCATTTGCAATGACGTTGGCGAGCAGCGAGATAACGAAAAGCACGAGGAAAATCCACAGGCTCCAATAGCCCCGCCTGTTGGCCTTGAAGTTGTTCCAGCGCCGCTTGTTGATTGGCGAAAGGTGAAACCATGAGGAGGTCCATCTTCTCGCACCATTGGCCGGCGTTGCGCGCGCTTTTTCTTCAGCGTGCCTTTGGCTGTCCGCCGTGGCGTCCATGGCGTTAGACCTCCCGGCTTTCGAAATCGATACGCGGATCGACGATTGTGTAGAGGAAGTCCGACACCAGGTTCACCACGAGCCCTAGCAGCGAGAAGATATAGAGCGTGGCAAAAACAACCGGATAATCACGATTGATAATGGACTCAAAACCTAAAAGCCCAAGGCCATCCAGTGAGAAGATCTGTTCAATCAACAGGCTGCCTGAAAAGAACGCCGAGATGAACGCCCCCGGAAAGCCAGCGATGATAAGCAACATGGCATTGCGAAAGACATGACCGTAAAGCACCTGTCGCTCGCTCAGTCCCTTGGCGCGCGCGGTGATGACGTATTGTTTGCGGATCTCATCAAGGAACGAATTCTTGGTCAGGAATGTCATCGTTGTGAAGGATCCAAGCGCGATCGCGATAAGCGGCAAAGCCAGGTGCCAGAAATAATCGACGATCTTGCCGAAAGCGGAAAGCTCATCCCAGTTATCGGATGTAAGCCCACGTGAGGGAAACCACTGGAAAAATGATGAGCCCGCGAACAGGATCAACAGCAGAACCGCAACGAGAAAGCCGGGCACCGCATAGCCAACCACCAGGGCGCCGCTGGTCCAGGTATCGAAACGTTCACCGTCCTTGACGGCCTTTCGAATGCCAAGCGGTATGGAAATGAAATAGGTGAGAAGCGTCATCCAGAGCCCGAGCGAAATCGAAACGGGCAGTTTTTCCTTGATCAACTCCATCACCGAGACGTCGCGGAAGTAGCTCTTGCCGAAGTCGAACATGATAAAGTTCTTGAGCATCAGGAAGAAGCGTTCGTGGGCCGGTTTGTCGAAGCCGAACTGCTGCTCCAGGCTCTTGATGAATTCCGGGTCTAGCCCCTGGGCACCACGGTATTTGGAGGTGACGGGATCGGAGCTGCTCTGGCCAGGCGCGCTTTGCCCGGACTGGCTGAGTCCATCGCCGCTGCCGCCGGAGAATCGATCCGTCGCGTTGACACCGGTGCCGGTCAATTGCGCAATGACGCGCTCAACCGGGCCGCCAGGAGCAAACTGAATGATAATGAAACTTATCGCCATGATTCCGAGCATGGTCGGGATCATCAGCAGAATTCGTTTGAGAAGATAATTGGCCATCTAGACGACGCTCGTTCGCTCAGCGGGTGGGTCCGCTCACTTCGACTTAAGCTTCTCAGCTTTTTCCGCGGCATACCACCAGGTGTCAATGACGCCGCGTGCGTATTTCGGTTTTATGTCGGGGCGGGAGAATTTGTTCCAGTACGCCAGATGGTGGGCGGCCTTGTACCAATGCGGCACCCAGTAATAGCCGGCACGCAGAACCCGGTCGGCGGCCCGGGCGGCAGTCTCCAGTTCATCCCGCGTCGCCGCCGCCATGATGCGGTCGATCAGCGTATCGACGACGGGATCGGCAATTCCGGCAAGATTATAGCTGCCATCGGTTTTGGCTGAATCGGAGCCCCAGAATGTTTTGAGTTCGATGCCGGGTGTCAATCGCATCGTATAGCGCTCGGTTGTCATGTCGAAGTCGAAGGATTTGACGCGGCGCTCGTATTGGGCCGGGTCCACCCGGCGCAACGTGGCATTGATGCCGATAGCCTTGAGATTGTTGAGGTAAGGTAGAATGATCCGCTCGAAGGACGGCGAAAAAATCAGGATCTCGACGGCGAGCGTCTCTCCTTTCGCGTTCGTGCGTGTTTTACCCGTCTGCTGCCAGCCGGCTTCGCTCAGCAGGCGGGCGGCCTCACGCAGAAGTTTGCGATCCGTGCCCGAGCCGTCGCTGGCAGGTGGCGTAACCGCTTCATCGAAGACATCGGCAGACAGCTTGTCTCGAAACGGCTCAAGCAGCGCCAGCTCTTCGGCGTCCGGTTTGCCCGTTGCTTTCATCGGTGAATTTTCAAAGAAGCTCGCGGTGCGCTGGTAAAGTCCGTAGAATAGATTCTTGTTAGTCCATTCAAAATCAAACGCAAGTGTCAGCGCCTTCCTGACGCGAATATCCTTGAATTTCTCGCGCCGTGTATTGATGAAAAAGCCCTGAGCACCCGAAGGCGTTTCATCAAGCAGGCTTTCCTTCACCATGCGGCCGTCACGGACAGCAGGAATGTCGTAGGCGGTTGCCCAGTCGACCGAGGTGAATTCTTCGCGGAAATCGTAGGCCCCGGCCTTCAGGCTGTTGAGTTCGGCAGTACGGTCGCGGAAATACTCGTATTTGATTTCGTCAAAGTTGAACCGGCCACGGTTGACGGGCAGATCCTGTGCCCAGTAGTCAGTGCGGCGCTTGTACCGGACGAAAGTTCCCGCTTTGAAGTCAGCAATTCCATAGGGGCCGGAGCCGACCGGGGCAGTCAGCGAGCTCTCCTTGAACGTGTGAGTCGTATAGAATTTTTTCGATAGGATCGGCAACGTTGCAACGTTGATAGGCAGGTCGCGTACAAGCTCGCCCTTGAAGCTGTAGCGCACCGTCAGTGGATCCAGTGCTTCAGCTTTTTCAACATCACGTAGCATGATGCGGAAACGCGGATGACCTTCGTTCTTCAGGGCCTCGAATGAAAAAACGACATCTTCGGCAGTAAGCGGCGTGCCGTCGGAGAACTTTGCCTCTGGTCGCAGAACGAAGGTGACTGACTTGCTATCGTCGGCAACTTCCGCCGTCTTCGCCACCAGGCCATAGACCGCATCAGGCTCGTCAAACGCACTGACCATCAAGCTGTCGAATAGTGCATCCAGGCCCTGCGCTGCATCTCCCTTCAAAATGTAGTTGTTGAAACTGTCGAAGGTAATACGGCCAGCCGGGCCGACCAGGGAGATCCGCCCGCCCTTGGGTGCATCCGGATTGACATAGTTGAAATTCTTGAAGTCTGCCGGATAGGCAAGCGGTCCGAATATCGAAAGGCCGTGCCGCACTTCTGAAGCGCGAAGCGCGGATGGTGTGCAAAAGGCAATGGCAACAAGGAAGGTTGCCATGATAAGCCGGGCAAGCTTCATTGGGCTTTGCCCTTGGCGCCAGAGGC
>JBKEAX010000592.1:0-1655 GCA_047972825.1 Hyphomicrobiaceae bacterium
CGTGAACAAATTCTGGAGGTTCCATTCACTTTGGCCGTGGCGTACGAGAACGAGCACGTTGTCCATGTGTCGATAAATCCTCTTTCGTTGCAACACATGCAATTGACGCCCTGCAACATTCTAGTTCGTGTCTGAAGCATGTTTTTCACGCTGAACCGCTACACACTTTTGCGCGACATGCATGAGAGCTGCATACGCATTAGATCCAACGTCAAAGCCCTAGCACATCGGACATGGAAAATACGCCAGGTCCTCGACCTTTGCCCCACAAAGCTGCTTTGACAGCACCATGCGCGAATATCCCACGGTCGCTGGCTAGATGGCTGATGACCACCCGCTCGCCCTCACCGGCAAAGATGACGGAGTGGTCACCAATAACACTGCCACCGCGCAATGACTGGAAGCCGATGTCACCGCGGCGTCGCGGACCGGTATGTCCATCGCGAGCGCGCACGGAAACGTCGTCGAGCGGCACCTTGCGACCGTCTGCTGCCGCCTGCCCCAGCATAAGCGCTGTGCCGGATGGTGCATCGACCTTGTGACGGTGGTGCATTTCGACGATCTCGATATCAAAGTCGGCGTCAAGCGCCTGGGCAACACGCTTTGTTATCGCGGTCAGAAGGTTTACTCCGAGACTCATGTTGCCAGCCTTGATTATGGTGGCGTGCCGTCCGGCTGCTGCAATAGCGGCTTCCTGGTCCGGGCCAAGACCGGTTGTGCCAATCACGTGCACAATGCGGGCGTTGGCAGCCAATCCCGCAAATTCCACCGTCGCCGCCGGCTTGGTGAAATCCAGGATTGCGTCGACACTGGCGCATACCTCCAACGCGTCGTTGGTAACCTTTGCCCCAATTTCACCAATTCCTGCCAGGGTGCCCACATCCTGACCGAGAAATTGTGACCCGGATTGTTCAACTCCGCCCGCAACAACGCATCCTTTCAGCGCATGCACGGTGCGGATGAGCTCCCGTCCCATACGTCCGCCCGCGCCCATGACGGCGATCTTCATGTCGCTCATTCTTGATGTCCCTCGCTTCTCGCCTCATGCATTAGATTGGCAGACCGTGATCAACCATCGGCTTGCATAATAAAATGGCTTACGCGCCGCCTTCGCTCGCCGCCTGCTCAGCCTTCTGGGCTGCTGCCCTTTCGATTGCCTCGCGGATCAGCCGCTTGGCGTCGTCCGAATCGCCCCAGTTGACGATCTTTACCCATTTGTTCGGCTCAAGGTCCTTATAGTGCTGGAAAAAGTGCTCAATCTGCGCCTTGGTGATCGGCGGCAGGTCGGCGATTGTGCGAATTCGGTCGTAACGGGCAGAGATCTTGGCACTGGGAACGGCGATGATCTTTTCGTCCCCGCCGCCATCATCCTCCATCATCATTACCCCGATGGGCCGGCAGTTGATGATTCCACCGGGAACGATGGTTCGTGTATTGCACACGAGGACGTCAATCGGATCTCCATCTGGCGACAGCGTGTGGGGCACGAACCCATAATTTCCAGGATAGCGCATTGGTGTGTAAAGAAAGCGGTCAACCACCAGGGCTCCGGCCTCCTTGTCCATCTCATACTTGATTGGTTCGCCACCAACGGGCACCTCGATGATGACGTTGATGTCGTCGGGGGGATACTTGCCAATGGTGATGGCGTCGAT
>JBKEAX010000597.1:0-2754 GCA_047972825.1 Hyphomicrobiaceae bacterium
GCGCACGGCCCCGCGCGCATCAAGCTGCACAATCAGCTCAGCGCACCACCGAGCCCGATGAATTTGACAGCGACGATGACTTCGCCGGCCGCTTCGACGAGGGAGGATGGACAGGCGAAGACGGCCTTGACCTGGATGAGAGCGAGGCGCCTGCATCGCCCGTCATGCAAGGTCTTGCCGATCCGCAAAGCTTCACAGGCATTGTTGCGCTCGCCAAGCAGCACAGGGAAGCGCGGTTAACGATGCACCTGGAGGACAACGTCAGCTTGGTTAAGTTCGATCGCGTCGCCGGCGCTATCGATTTGTTCCTGCTTCCAGAAGCGCCCAAGGAAATTGCCAACGAATTGCGCGAAAAGCTCAACCGCTGGACGGGTAGGCGCTGGGTGGTGGTCGTTTCACCCAAAATGGGAGAGCGGCCGCTTGGAGAGGTCCAGCGTGAACAGCGCATAGCAGAAATCAACGCGTTAAAGACACATCCGGCAGTTAAGGCCGTCCTGGAAGCATTTCCCGACGCTTCCATTGACGAGATACGGCGCATAGCGCGCGACGAAGGGGACGACAGCGCCACGGGATCATAGAGCAATGACGGTTGTGCTGGGTTGGATATCGGTGCTGTAGCATGCACGCACTTCCATCGCATCGAGTGTTCACGACACGAAAATCAATTTAAGGGTACGAGATATGAAAGACCTTATGGGGATGATGAAACAGGTGCGCGAGATGCAATCGCGCATGCAGGACATGCAAACGGAGCTTGAGGCGCTAGAGGTGGGCGGCCAATCCGGCGGCGGATTGGTTGAAGTCACGCTCAACGGCAAGGGTGATATGAAGCATGTGCGCATCGACCCCTCATTGATGAAGCCCGATGAGACGGAAATCCTGGAAGACCTCATCGTTGCCGCCACCCAGGATGCCAAATCCAAAGTGGAAGCGGCCATGCAGGAAAAGATGCAGGCGGTAACCGGCGGCCTGCCCATCCCGCCCGGCATGAAGTTGTTTTGATGGGCGCGCGACTTCTGTTGCTGTGCAGCCAGGTTTGCAACGCCGCGAGAAGCTGGGCACTTTTTTAGATTTCACTTTGTTGCTGTCTTCGTTGCAGATCAAGGCGCGTTGTTGGCAATCAAGACAAAAGCAGGTGTGAACGGGATTCTTCTTGCATGAGCGCATTTACTGAACATGGCCGCGGCAATACTGATGCGAACGCCCGCTGGCTGTTTCTGGCAGGACTCGTGCTCTTGGTGCAGGCGGTGGCCCTGCTGGTTATGGGGCGGCTGGCGATCTGCAAATGCGACTACGTCAAGTTCTGGCATGGCGTTGTGCAGAGTTCAGAAAATTCGCAGCATCTGACTGACTGGTACACGTTCTCTCATGTGCTGCATGGGCTCATATTTTATGCCGTGCTCACCTATCTAATGCCGCGGGCCTCCTGGACGGCACGGTTGCTGGTTGCCGTTTGCATCGAAGCTGGCTGGGAGATTGTCGAGAACACCGAGATGGTGATTAACCGTTATCGCACGGCGACCATTTCGATGGATTACTTTGGCGACACCGTCATCAACTCGATCATGGATAACGTGGCGATGGTGGTGGGTTTCATTGCAGCAGCGCTACTTCCTGTTCGCATCAGTATTGGGCTGGGCGTAGCCACGGAACTCTTCATGGCATGGATGATACGCGACAACCTGACGCTCAACGTCATCATGCTGCTCTGGCCGGTGGAGGCAATTGCTCGTTGGCAGGGTGGGGGTTAATGCATGTCGCGTAAAAGTGTGCAGCGGTTTTACGATAACGACATGCATAAGATGGAGGTGGATGTCGCGCAAAAGTGTGGAGCGGTTTTGCGATAACGACATGTTTAACGTCAAAGACTTGTAGCGTGACGAGCGAATTTGAAAATTCGCGACGCGATATAATTGCCGCGAGGGGCAAGTGTCGAAGAAAATCGCAGGACCTGAAATCGAGCGGATGATTCAGCTGTTGGCACGTTTGCCCGGGCTGGGTCCGCAGTCTGCGCGCAAGGCGGCGCTGGCGCTGATCAAGCGCCGCGAGGAGCTGATGGCGCCGTTGGCATCGGCACTCACGGATGCGATCAACAAAATCGTGATATGCCAAAACTGCGGCAACGTCGATACGATCTCACCTTGCAGTGTCTGCAACAATCCCAAGCGCGACCGTTCCATGATCGTGGTTGTCGAGGAAGTCGGGGACCTATGGGCGCTGGAACGCGCCGGCGTCGTTACGGCACTCTATCATGTGCTGGGCGGGCACTTGTCTCCGCTTGATGGGATTGGACCGGACCGGCTTAATATTCCGAGGCTTGTTGAGCGTGCAAGTTCCGGCGAGGTCAAAGAGGTTCTGCTTGCCCTCAATGCCACGGTTGAAGGCCAGTCAACGGCACACTACCTGACTGAGCAGCTAAGTGGCACAGGTGTCGAGGTTTCACGGCTGGCCCAGGGTGTGCCCATTGGCGGCGAACTTGGCTATCTTGATGAAGGTACGCTGGCAGCGGCCATCCGTTCGCGAAAGCGGCTTTGATACACGGGAGCCGTCGGCACAGTGCCGGGTGTAATGCCGTTTAGTGAATAGGGCGCATAACATTAATGGAACAATCCGCCCGGCAGCCCCGGCAAACACGACAGGCACAGCAAAAGCCGGTCTTTGTCGAGGGGCCGCTACTCAAGCACATCCTGGTCATGACCGGCACAGGCGCGGTCGGCCTGATGGCGATATTCCTTGGCGATCTTGCCAATATTT
>JBKEAX010000011.1:0-1633 GCA_047972825.1 Hyphomicrobiaceae bacterium
AGCGGGCACAATGGAGCGGCGGGCGCGCTCGGTGGCGATCCATTGCACAAACCATCGGCCGGTAAACATAAGCTGGCCGAACATGCCGATGCCCAGCCAGATCCGGTCAAGTGAGGACATGCCGTCCCACCACTGGCCGAATTTGGCCAGGATGACAGCTAGCTGGCTTGCAACAAAGTCCATGATCTGTTTGATCCCAAAATTAGGCTTGAATGGGCCGCTAGATCACGTTCACTTTTCACGGAATCGCGAACGCGATCTATTTTTTGTTTGGAGCATGTTCTTCACGCCGAACCGCGTACACTTCGGTTGAACATGCTTTAGCGCAAAACTGATGGGTCCCGCCATGGGGCGAGGGTTCAGACCTTATGCCGCGTTAAAAACGTTGGTAGTGCCTGCACATGTGTTGCGGCCGCCCCGCAACTTGCTCTAGTGGCCTGTCACGCCAAAATTGAAACATAGCCGCAACCGCATACAATTTTGGCGCGACATGAAGGTCACTAGCAAAATCATTGGCTTAGTGTGGCGTTTGTCGCGCCTTAGTTGACACCCAGCGTGCCGCAACATCGATCAACTAAGGCGCGGCGCCACACTAGCAGATCATGCATGCTGTGTCTGTGGCCCAACGGCGGCGGTCCCCGGCCGCGTGAACGGCAATTTCTCAAGCGCTGGAATTCCGGACCCTAGGTGTTCAGTCCCGGAAAGTGATGGGCTGGATTTTTCATGAAGCGTTTTGGCTCCTTGGTCCAGCATTTGTTGATGTATTCGAACACGGTTAGCCCTCTGAGGGCCTTCAATCGTTTGGCGAAATTGTAGGCGTTGACGAAGGTCTGGAGGTGCTGGCGCAATTGGTCGTGGTATGAGTAGTGATAGCTCTTGACGGTCGCCTCCTTCAGCATCCGGTTCATGCGTTTGACTTGGCCGTTCGTCCAGGGATGGTTCACTTTCGTCAACCGATGCTCGATGTCGTTTTCTCGACAGACGCGGTCAAAGATGTGGGTTGGCGCCGTCAGATTTGCACTTCTTTCGGTAAACTGGACGCCGTTATCGGTGAGAACCGTGTGGATCTTGTAAGGGCACGCCCTGATCCGCAGGTACAAGAACGTCGCCTTCAACATACCCATACACGCTCGGGCCATCGACGAAGCCCAGCGGGGCCCGTATTTCCTAAAGACTTTTGCGACATGAAGATCGGCTATGCCCGCGTCTCGACCACGGGACAGAGCCTCAAAACTCAGATCCACAAGCTTGCGGCCGCATGAACCGAGAAGCTTTTCCAGGAGAAGAGGTCCGGTTGTTCGAAGGCCGACCGCGCGGCTCTGGAACAAGCGCTGACCTTCATGGGCGAAGGCGATCAGTTCTTGGTAACCCGTCTCAACAGGCTCGCCCGCTCCGTCCGTGATCTCGCGGACCTTACTCAGCAGATGGAAGCGAAGCAGGTCAATTTGGTTGTGCTGGACCAGGCCATCGATACTTCGACCTCGACGGTGTGATCCAGGCAGTGGAGGTGACAGCCGAAGGTATCGGCCGCGACGCCGCCGATCTCGTATGAAAGATCAGCGCGGCACAATATGTCCGGGCCACGCCTGGTGAGGTCTGCCCTGCCAAATGGCAAGTGGCAACAAGACCCTCG
>JBKEAX010000063.1:0-5415 GCA_047972825.1 Hyphomicrobiaceae bacterium
AGGGCTGTCGGCCGTGGCGCGCCGGGAAGCGCGCGCAACCGGCTTTTCGCGGATTGGCCAGCTTAATGCAGCCGCTGCCAGCCCCAGCCCGATGGAAATCCACCACATCGCATCATAACTCCCCAACTGGTCAAAGAGATAGCCGCCAAGCCAGGCCCCGAGAAACGCACCGACCTGGTGCGAAAGGAAAACGAAGCCGTAGAGCATCGTCATCCACCGAGCACCGAAGAAGGTCGCTACAAGACCGCTGGTCAGCGGAACCGTCGACAACCAAAGCACGCCAAGAACAAAACTCAAGAAAAGGACCGTTGTCGGGTTTATCGGCAAAAAAAGGAAACCGAAGAAAACAAAAAACCGTGCGAAATAAATAAGTGCCAGACCATATCGTTGTGGCCAGCGCCGCCCCCATTCGCCAGCAAGATAGGTTCCGACAAGATTTCCTACACCGACCATCGTCAGCGCACCAACGCCGACCCATGGCTCAAGCCCCTTGTCGGCGAGATATGCTGGCACATGCGTGCCGTAAAACACGACATGAAAACCGCAAACGAAGAAGCCTGCATTGAGTAGCCAGAAACTCGGATAATGCACAGCTTCGCCAAGCGCCGCCACCAAGGTCTGTGGTGGTTCGTCTTGAACTGCAGCAGGCGTTCCACGCACGAACACAGCCAGCAATAGTATTGAAGCCGCACTGGCAGCCAAAACCAGCAGGCTTGTCTGCCAGCCAAGCGAAGACATCAGCAAATGCGTATAGGGCATTGCAACAAGGATGCCGACGCCTGAACCCATGCCGACCAAGGCAATCGCGCGCGTTCTAAATTCAGGCACAACAGTTCGAGACACAGCGCCGACCATTGCATTGACACCACATCCCGCAACACCAAGCCCTAGCAGTATCCCAGAAATGATCAAATGCAGTTCGGTTTGCGCCCCGTACAGCATCAGCAGACCTCCGAACGTCATAGCGCCACCAAATGCCGCCACACGCCCGCTTCCAAAACTGTCGGACACCGCACCTGTTACGGGCGCCGCAATACCCCACACGATGTTGGCTATGGCAATGGCGAACGCAAAAACCTCCCGGCCAAGACCCAGCGTCTCACTAACGGGCTTTAGATAAAGCCCCATGACTTGCCGGATTCCCATTCCGATCGCAGTTATGGTTGCAGCCGCGAGGATGATGACCCAGGCCGGCGGCCTGGAAACTGTCGCGCGTGAGGAGCGATGCGTCGTTGATGATCCAGACGGCGGGGCGGATGTCATGAAGTTACAAGCTCAGGATTAAAACTATGATCGGCTGTACGATCATGCTGCACAATGTTCCGCGGTAGATCTTCAATCCGCACGTTAAAAATTCTGCCGCATGGTTATAAGCCTATCACGCGTTTCAACATTCCAGTATTTTCCGCTCAATTTCTACAACACCCCCGTCTGAAGCAAGCAGGCCACGCCCGGTGACCTCAATCGACCAACCCCTCGCAACCGGCGAGACACTGATAATGTTGTAGCGCCCGAGCGGTTCCCCCTTGTGGGGTACCGCAGCAGAGCCTGACGCGATGCCGACCACCGGAATATGCGCAGCCGAACCATCCGCCCAATTCAGCATGTCGCGATGATTGTGCCCGTGAAGGACCAGTTCGGCCCCCGCACGTTTTAGAACAGCGGCAAGGGCTTCTGCATCGGCAAGGGCTCTTGCTTTTGGCGCAAGACCAGGCAGCGGTGGATGGTGGATCAGGACAACGCGAGCCAGCCCTTTCAACGCTTCATTTTGCAGCACCATTTCGAGCGCAGCGAGTTGCTCTTTGCCTACACGTCCAGCTGCAACGAAGGGTGGCGTCTCAACCGCCGAGTTCACAGCCACCAGTGCGACATGGCCCACCCGCCGCACGAAGGGAAAGCCGCGCTGATCCGCTGCAACTCCAGGAAGCTCCGCCCCAAACGCATCTGGGCTCATGAAGTCGCGCCAAAGCTCGACGCCGGGGTGCTTTCCTATGTCGGTGTAGATGTCATGGTTGCCCGGCACCACAGTGACATCCCTGGCCGGACCAATCCTATTCAACCATGCAAGCGCTGCTGTGTATTCACTCGGCAGCCCAATGTTGCATAGATCGCCGGTCACCGCGAAATGATCGGGATTGCACGCTTGCATGTCATCCAGGAGCAAATCCACCACGGCCACCTTATGAACCCGCTTGCGCCCCCTGTGCCAGTTCATCAAGCCAAGTGTGCGTTTGACATTGAGCAGCCGTGGTGACAACCCCCTGAGGGGCGTCACGTGCACGTCCGAGATGTGCGCAATCATGGTGGTTTGGTGCATCCTTTCCCCTTCTTTATTGTCGGGAACCGGACCCCAACTTTATCCGCCTGCCTTAGGGTCCGGACCCTAGCACCTTGCCAAGGTCCGCCATCATGGCCCAAACAATAACGCGGTAGAGCATGTTCAGCCGAAGTGTACGCGGTTCGGCGTGAAGAACATGCTCAAGATAAAAGAACATAGAGCGCGTGCGTGTTTCCGTGAAAAGTGGACGCGCTGGTGCGAGCGCCGAAGTTCGCAAGCCCGGAGTAACGCAAAGTGACGATGAACAAAATAGTGGTTTGCTCTTTGCAGCGATACTGGCGCATGTCTCGCGGCATGACACTTGGCGCCCAAGCTGCTGTCATCGACCAGGAAGGGCGCTTTCTTCTCATTCGGCACACCTACCAGCCAGGCTGGCATTTCCCTGGAGGAGGCGTCGAAAAAGGTGAAACGATAGAACAGACGATGCGGCGTGAAATGCAGGAAGAAGCTGGTGTTATCGTAACTGGAAAACCGGAGCTATTTGGCATCTACGCGAATTTCAAGGCTTTTCCAGGAGACCATATTGCATTGTTTGTGGTTCGCTCGTGGAACCAGCCACATATTCCACCGCCAAACGCTGAAATTGCCGAACAGCGCTTTTTTACTCGTGACGCAATGCCCGAAGGTCTGAACCCTCCGACCGGCAGGCGCATCTCAGAAATTCTCGACGACAAAGAGATTTCGCCGGACTGGTGACGTTGACACTGTGCACTTGATGCGGCCGCACGCCACGGCCCGATCAACGGCCCTGGACCGACCGTGACGCCCATGCTATGGCGCCAGCCGCCGGTGCATCGTGCCGCTCGGCACTGCTCGGATTTTCCCACCGCAACACGGCGCCAGGTCAGGCTGCCGCAACCGCCAGTCACAACCATGCCATGTGCCACAAGCACGCCTGAAGGCCCTCCCGCCAATGTCCACTGAATTCGAAATCCGGCCTGCAACCGAGAGCGACCTGCCCGCTATCGCAAACCTCCACGCCCGCGCATTCGGACCGGGACGCTTTGCGCGCACCGCTTACCGTGTTCGTGAAGGACAGCCAGATGTGACACCCAACAGCCGCGCGGCTTTCCTCAATGGCGCTCTGGTCGCCGCACTGCATGCCACGCCTGTCACGATCGGCGGAACCTCCCGCGCCCTCCTGATTGGACCGGTCGCTGTTGAACCAGCCGAGAAGGGGCGAAAATACGGTCAACGCCTCATTGCCCAGGCGCTTGAGGACGCGGCCGCTGACGGCTTTCGCATTGCCTTGCTCGTCGGCGATCAACCCTACTACGGCCGGTTTGGTTTCGCCCCTGTTCCGCCCGGCAAAATCCTAATGCCAGGTCCAGTCGATCCACACCGGCTTCTTGCGCGCGAACTCATCGAAGGAGCACTCGCTGAGTTCAGCGGCCTCGTCGCAGCGACATAGCCGTCGCTTGCTATTTCTTCGCCTTCGTCTTGCCGGCAACGACCTCTCCGTCCTCCTTGGTAAACGTGCCGATTTCAGGGTTCTCCAGTATCTCAAGAACCACTTCAGACGGGCGGCAGAGTTTTACGCCTTTCTTGGTCACCACGATTGGACGGTTGATCAGGATCGGATGCTCCATCATCGCATCAATCAGTTGATCGTCGCTGAGGCTTGCGTCATCCAGCCCCAATTCATGATAGGGCGTCCCCTTCTCTCGCAGAATATCGCGTGGCCCGGCCTTCATACGCTTCAACAAGCGCACCAGTTCGGCGCGGCTCGGCGGGTCTTTCAGATACTCAACGACATTCGGCTCTACGCCCGACTCCTGGATCATCGCAAGCGTATTGCGAGACGTACCGCATTTGGGATTGTGATAAATCGTGACACTCATCTCAGCCTCTCAGTTCGCATTTTCCCGCCACACTGCACAACTCATTCTGCCGCGCCATCCATCTGCTTTTCAGTGCTTTTCGTTTCGGCGCCAAGCAACAGACGCACCATAATAAGCGCCAACATCACCCCCACAAACTGCGCCAGAATAAACGCAGGCGCGTCAACGGGGCGAATGCCCGCGAACGTATCGGAAAACGCACGTGCAATCGTCACCGCCGGGTTGGCGAACGACGTCGAAGCGGTGAACCAGTAGGCCGACGTTATATAAAGCCCAACACTCATCGCCACCGCCTGCGGGCGCGCTGCAATCGTCAGCAAAATGGTTGTCACCAATCCAAACGTCGCAACAATCTCCGACAGCCACTGCCCCACACTTGAACGCATCTTGAGCGATATCTGCGCAATCTCAAGGTCGAACATCGCATTTGCAAGCAGCACACCGGCAATGCCCGCTCCGATCTGTACAAGGATATAGGCCACAGCAGTACCAATGGCGATTTCCCGCCGCAACAAGAACGCTACAGTCACCGCCGGATTGAAATGCGCGCCTGAGATCGGCCCCAGCATCGTGATCAGCACAAACAGGATCGCACCCGTAGGAATTGTATTGCACAACAAGGCCAGTGCCACATTGCCACCCGCGAGTTGCTCGCCCATGATCCCCGAGCCAACCACAGTCGCCAGCAAAAGCGCGGTCCCCAGCGCCTCCGCCCACAGCTTGTTGCCATTAATCATTACCGTTTCTCACGCTTTCCCAGGAGCAAGAGGAGGTTGTCCACCTAATGCGGTCAATTTCGTTTTGCAGCGACAGACTGTTGAGCGCAATCCGATGGATTGAACCGATTGGAAGGGGTGGTCCCTCCGGCGCGCAGTCCTCGCATTATCCTGACGCTGCAAACGCCTTACGAAGCGATTCCGACAGTCGCAACGGCTTGCCCGATACAGCCACCAGCACAACGGTTACATCGGCTTCGAAAATCTCGCGGCCATCAAGCGTCACCATCTGGTTGAGGGTGACAGACGCGCCGCCCATCTCTTTCACACGGGTTACAACCTCCAGCACGTCATCCATCCGCGCCGGCCGCTTGAAATCGCAATTCATGCGCCGGACGACGAAGGCCGCCGGTTCCAGACTGTCGGAACCATCGATCATGCGGCGGGCATCAGTGCCAAGCAGCCGCAGGAGATCTGAACGCCCGCGTTCGCACCAGCGGATATAGCTGGCATGATACGC
>JBKEAX010000102.1:0-7910 GCA_047972825.1 Hyphomicrobiaceae bacterium
TCACGGCCCAGTATAGGTGGCGTTACGCGGCCCGTGATCTTGCCGTTTGCAATCTCCAGGGTGTTGGCCTGATGCTCATCAAAACCAAGCATATGGGCAATGCGCTCGGTAAAGAACGTGAAGCCTCCTGACACGAGCGCGCAGTAGGCTCCATTTGCTTTCATCGTCGCGACCAGCTCTCGGGCGCCCGGCATGATGGTGATCCGGTCTGACACCTCATCGAGCACACTGGCATCCAGTCCTGCCAGCATGGCAACGCGTTCGCCCAATGCTTGCTCAAAGTCGATTTCACCACGCATCGCCCGCGCCGTGATGTCTTCGATCACTGTGCGCTTGCCTATGAGATCACCCAGTTCATCGAGCATCTCCTGCTCGATGATGGTCGATTCCATGTCGGCCACGAGTACCTTCTTGCGCCTGTTCACCGCGTCGGCTTGCAGCAGGACCGCATCAAACCCAGCTTCGCGCAGGGGAGAGAGGACATACTGCTCAATGGCATCGATGACCGCAGCCGAAGAGGTATCGGGCTCGTTCCAGGGTACAATCGCACATTCGTAGGCAGCGCCCTCTTTCAGCGCCCGTAGCTTGGAACGGTGTGCGGTTGGCAGGGCCCGGATCAAACCGATCAACTTTTGCTCGTCCAGATCCAGGCGTTTCGGATCGCCGATTACAACAATTTGAAGCGTGGACGGCTGAGTGGATGTCGACATATACCAGACTATGAAGAGCTACACGTGGCGGGCACATGACAAGGATGGCGGGCCAGATGCGGTTGGCACGGATGGGCTCGCAGCCGCGGTAGCGATGGGTTAAACAAGAGGCATGGATACACGGCACTCTCCGAAGGCGCTTCTTATTGCAGGTCCAACCGCGAGCGGCAAGTCCGCCTATGCAATCAGTATGGCCCAGTCCCGCCACGGTGTAATCATCAATGCCGATTCCATGCAGGTCTATCGCGAGTTTCGCGTTTTGACCGCGCGGCCCAGCCCCTCCGAAGAGGCGCGTGAACCGCACCGGCTTTATGGCCATGTGAGCGTGCGGGAGTCCTATTCGGTAGGGCATTGGCTCGCCGATGTAGCCCAGGCTGTCGCAGCAGTCCATGCAGCCCGACAGTTGCCGATCATCGTTGGCGGAACCGGGCTGTATTTCAAGGCTCTGTTGGAGGGCCTAGCACCCGTTCCGCCCATTCCTCCAGATATTCGGGGCCGTTGGCGCAATGCAGGCGAGACTTGGCCAGGCGAGGAGCTTTACGCAGAGTTGGTGCGCCGCGATCCGTTGACGGCTCAAAATCTGCGGTCAAACGATACGCAGCGGCTTGTACGAGCCTTGGAAGTGATGGAGGCCACCGGAACGCCATTGGCGGAATGGCACAAGGTGAAGGGGACGCCTGTGCTGGCCGATCATGAGGTTGAGAAGGTTGTCATCACCCGGGACCGGCAAGATCTATATGAGCGCAGCGCCCGGCGTTTTGAAGTGATGATTGAAGAAGGCGCGTTGGCGGAGACGGCTCTTGTCGGGCAGATGGGATTGGATCCGGGCCTGCCAGCGAGCCGGGTGCTGGGTTTTCCGCCATTGAAACGTTTTCTGTCTGGCGAAATTTCCCGCGAGGAAGCCATCGAGACGGCCCAACGCGACACGCGCCGCTACATCAAGCGGCAGGTGACATGGCTGAATCGTTATATGATTTCGTGGAGCCGCATATTCACGCAATAAATGAAAACTCATGCGGCTAAAATATTTCCGAATATTGATTTTGCGGATTGACGACGCCATCCGCGACGCCTAGTTTCCGCTGCGAAATTCTAGCTAACGGCACGATGCCCATCGTGCGCGGGCGGCCGAGCCATGGTGCGATGACGGTTTAATTGTTCGAAAAAACCAATCTGTCCGCCGTGCGCAAAAGCAAAAAAGGAGGTGCCAGATGGCACGGCAGATGACCGGCGCGGAAATGGTAATCAAGGCGCTGCAGGATCAGGGCGTGGAGCATATTTTCGGCTATCCCGGCGGCGCTGTTCTACCGATCTATGACGAACTGTTCCAACAGGACAAGGTGCGCCATGTCCTGGTGCGTCAGGAGGGTGGCGCGGTGCATGCCGCGGAAGGTTATGCGCGCTCGACGGGTAAGGTTGGCGTTGTGCTTGTCACATCAGGCCCTGGCGCTACCAATGCGGTGACGGGCCTCACCGACGCCTTGATGGATTCCATCCCTCTGGTTTGCATTACCGGACAGGTTCCCACACACCTGATCGGGAACGACGCCTTCCAGGAATGCGATACCGTTGGTATCACGCGGCCCTGCACAAAGCACAACTGGCTCGTCCGAGACGTGAACGACTTGGCGCGCGTGCTGCACGAGGCATTTTATGTCGCCAAGACCGGGCGCCCGGGCCCTGTTGTCGTTGACATACCCAAGGACGTGCAGTTTGGAACCGGCAACTATGTTGGCCCATCGAACATTCAGCACAAGACATATAAGCCCAAGGTTAAGCCCGACCAGCCCGCGGTACGCGAGGCCGTGGATCTTTTGGCCAACGCGAAAAAGCCTGTCTTCTATACCGGCGGCGGCGTCATTAACTCCGGTCCCAAGGCAAGCCAATTGTTGCGCGAGTTCGCACGCCTCACGGGCTATCCCGTCACGTCAACACTGATGGGTCTCGGTGCATTTCCCGCATCCGATAAGCAGTGGCTTGGCATGCTTGGCATGCACGGCACTTATGAGGCCAACATGGTCATGCATGATTGCGATGTCATGTTCTGCGTCGGCGCGCGTTTCGACGACCGCATCACCGGACGGCTGGATGCCTTCTCGCCTGGCTCCAAGAAGATCCATATCGATATCGACCCGTCATCGATCAACAAGAACGTGCATGTCGACGTGCCGATTATCGGTGACGTCGCCTATGTGCTTGAAGACATGCTGCGTGTGTGGAAGGCCAAGGCGCCTCAACTCGATAAAGCTGCTCACAAGGCGTGGTGGAAGGAAATCGACGGTTGGCGCGCGAAACGCTCACTCGCCTACAAGAAGCACGAAGATTTCATCATGCCGCAATACGCAGTTGAGCGTCTCTACGAGCTCACGCGCGACAAGGACGTTTATATCACCACCGAAGTTGGCCAGCACCAGATGTGGGCGGCACAATTCTTCCACTTTGACGAGCCCAATCGCTGGATGACATCGGGTGGCCTTGGAACGATGGGTTACGGCCTGCCGGCCGCGGTCGGCGCGCAACTGGCCCATCCAAAGTCGCTCGTTGTGGACATTGCCGGCGATGCCTCAATTTTGATGAACATCCAGGAGGCCTCGACTGCTGTCCAATACGACTTGCCCGTCAAGGTGATGATCCTCAACAACCAGTACATGGGAATGGTTCGCCAGTGGCAGCAGTTGCTGCACGGCAACCGGCTATCGGAAAGCTATACCGAAGCGTTGCCCGATTTCGTCAAGCTGGCGGAGGCCTATGGCTGGTCCGGCGTCTATTGCGACAAGCCAGCCGATCTCGACGACGCCATCAAACAGATGATCGAGACGCCAGGTCCTGTGATCTTCGACTGCCGTGTCGCCAATCTCGCAAACTGCTTCCCGATGATCCCGTCGGGTAAGGCACACAATGAAATGCTGATGGGCGAAGAGGTGTCTGACGAGCTGGTCGGCTCTGCGATCGGCAAGGAAGGAAAGGCATTGGTATGAATGCCATTCGCATATTTTTGATTGCGTTAGCCGTGATGAGCGGATCGGTCATGTCAAATGCGGGATCGTCTGATGAGTTTGATAGCTTATTTGCCAAGTGCAGCTCTGGCGACATTTCAGTGTTGCGTGAGGGGCTGAAGTCGACGGAGAACCACATGATGACGTCACCAGTCAGTCCGAATGCGGCGCTGTGGTCTGCGCTTGCCAAAGTGGGTTATATGAAGGCGCAACCTTTGCCGGAGTCGCTGGAAGCACTGAAACAGATGGGTTCTGCGCCACTCATTTTTTCGGTGACGGCCGAAGGGCAGAAAGCGATCCCCAAACTCTTCCCGCAACTTGGCCGGTGACACCCGTGCACCTGATCATTGCCAACAAGCTCTACTCATCCTGGTCGATGCGGCCGTGGCTCGTCATGCGCGAGATTGACCTCGACTTCGAAGAGACGGTCATCCCGCTGCGCCAGCCGGACACGGCAGAGCGCATTGCTGAATATTCGCCGTCAGGCAAGGTGCCGGTGTTGATCGACGGCGAGGTCAAAGTTTGGGAAAGCCTCGCCATTATTTCCTATCTGGCCGACAAGTTTCCCGATAAGCCGGTCTGGCCTGAGGGAATGGTGGCGCGCGCCCACGCAAAATCGATTGCCATGGAAATGCATGGCGGCTTCCAGGCATTGCGCCAGGCCTGCCCCATGCATCTGGGAAAACGCTTTGCCGCCCCCGCCATGACGGATGACCTGAAGGCAAATGTCACGCGGGTGGAAGCCATATGGCGCGAAACGCGCAACCAATTCGGTGCTGATGGGCCGTACCTTTTTGGAGACCGTTTCACCGCGGCCGATGCAATGTTTACCCCGGTCGCAGTGCGGCTTGAGGGGTATTCCATTCCTGTCGCGGCCGACACCCGCTCCTACATCAATGCACTCTATGCCCATCCCGGTTTTGTTGAATGGCGCGCCGCCGCCTTCAATGAACCGTGGTCTATTCCCGCCTACGAGGAAGGGCATACGGCCGTAGCCGATCTGAAAGTCGAAGCTGCGGCCTGATCTTGAGAACTGACACTTCGCCTGCCTGCTGGCAATCAATGGCCAAGTACAACGCGCAAACTGAGAAAGATGAGACCCTGACATGGTCCAGACGCAAAAACAGACCCACTATCCGAGCTTGACCACGCACGAGGGCATCGTGCAGCGGACATTATCCATCGTGGTTGACAACGAGCCCGGTGTTTTGGCGCGCGTCATCGGTTTGTTTTCCGGTCGTGGCTACAACATCGACTCGCTGACCGTGACGGAGACCGAACACGCCAAGCATGTCTCACGCATCACCATCGCGACAACTGGCACGCCGATGGTCATTGCGCAGATCAAGAACCAGCTCGAACGGCTGGTCCCAGTCCATCGCGTTCATGACCTGACGGAGGAGGGACGTCCGATTGAACGGGAGCTGGCGCTCGTCAAGGTTGGTGGCAAGGGTGACAAACGTATCGAGGCTTTGCGTATGGCGGAAATCTTCCGTGCCAATGTGATTGACGCCTCCACCGAACACTTCGTGTTCGAGGTGACGGGCAAGTCAAGCAAGATCGAGCAGTTCATCTCGATCATGACAGAGCTGGGCCTCGTTGAAGTGGCGCGCACCGGTATCGCTGCAATTGCACGTGGAGCAGAAGGGAGCTGAGTTTTGTTGATGGCGCGAACCACGGTCAACGGCGGCTTGAATATCTGTACGCAAGTAGCTCACAGTCGCCTGCGGCGTGAGGCATGGTTTATCGGCGAAACCGCCGAGCCGCGTTGCGTTCAAATACCGTGACAGCATGTTCAGAAAAAACGAGTTGGTCGTTGGAATGCAGATAGACTTTGCCGGCCAGATCACGAAATCCAAGTTCGCCTTTGGCGTGGGCATATAGCGGAATTCCTGTCGGCGGATCGCTTACGGTTATGAGGAATGCAAGAAGTTTCGGACGGATTTTTTCATTGGCCGTGTTTTCGCATTTGCCTTCGCCCTCTTTGCCCTCGCAAAAGCGTAATTCGGTATAGGTAGGAGCATCTTTTTCGTGTATTTCCACGGCCGCCGAGATCAGGTCCGAGCAGGCGTCATAGTCGAGATGACCGGCGTCGGCGCAATCCGATGCCGTCGTGTAGATCCCTTGAACCACGGGCGTTTCAGACTTTTTCTTGCTGCCGCCACAGCCTGCCAATGCAGCCGTGAGCAGTACCGCAGCCGCAACAACAAATGCTCGATACGAACTGTGTTCCGCCATCGTCGTCCACCCTCTTCTCCTGAATTGGATAGCAGAAGGTCGGTTGCAGAACGGTTAACCCGATGTTGACAAAGCCTTTGCGAGCCGTCCGATTATGGTGCGCACGGCTCGCAAACCCTGCTTTTTTGGCCAGCGAAACCGTTGAAATTCGCAGCCGAGGAAGTAAAGTCCGCCCACCTTTGCCGACGGGGCCGACCCGGGGCATGAATTTGATGAGTAATGCGAGAAACTTCGCGAGCCAAGAGGCCTGAAACTATGCGCGTTTATTACGATCGTGACGCCGATCTCAATCTGATCAAATCCAAGAAGGTAGCCATTGTTGGCTACGGTAGCCAGGGCCGCGCGCATGCGCTGAACCTCAAGGACTCAGGCGTCAGCGACATTGCCATAGCGCTGCGACCAGATTCGACGACGGCCAAGAAGGTGGAAGCCGATGGTCTGAAGGTGATGTCCGTGGCAGATGCCGCAACCTGGGCAGACCTCATCATGATGGCCACGCCTGACGAGTTGCAGGCTGACATCTATAAGGATCACATCGCCGCCAATATCCGTGACGGTGCCGCGATAGCGTTCGCTCATGGTCTCAACGTCCATTTCCAGCTCATTGAGCCAAAGGATACTGTTGACGTTGTCATGATTGCGCCAAAGGGCCCGGGACACACCGTGCGCGGTGAATACCAGAAGGGTGGCGGCGTGCCATGCCTCATTGCCGTAAACCATGACGCCTCTGGCAATGCGCACGATCTGGCCTTGTCCTATGCCTGCGGTGTAGGCGGCGGCCGCTCCGGCGTAATTGAGACCACCTTCAAGGAAGAGTGCGAGACGGATTTGTTTGGTGAGCAGGCCGTTCTTTGCGGCGGGCTGGTCGAACTCATTCGCGCCGGTTTCGAAACACTGGTTGATGCCGGATATGCGCCCGAGATGGCCTATTTCGAATGTCTGCACGAAGTCAAACTGATCGTCGACCTCATCTACGAAGGCGGCATCGCCAACATGAACTATTCGATCTCCAACACGGCTGAATGGGGCGAATATATGTCAGGGCCGCGTGTCATCACCGACGAGACCAAGGCCGAGATGCGCAAGATCCTGCGTGAAATCCAGACCGGGCAGTTCACTAGCCAGTGGATGCAGGAGTGCAAGGCAGGTCAGGCGCGGTTCAAAGGTATTCGCCGCGTCAATGATGCCCATCAGATCGAGGATATCGGCGAAAAGTTGCGCGGCATGATGCCTTGGATTTCGGCCAACAAGCTTGTCGACAAGGCGCGCAACTAGAGCATGTTCAGCCGAAGTGTACGCGGTTCGGCGTGAAGAATATGTTCAAAATAAAAGACTTAAAGCGTGATGAGCGAATCTCATAATTCGCGACACGCTTTAAATCGACCAGATACGCTCAGC
This sequence comes from Hyphomicrobiaceae bacterium, assembly GCA_047972825.1. Lineage (GTDB taxonomy): Bacteria > Pseudomonadota > Alphaproteobacteria > Rhizobiales > Hyphomicrobiaceae > JAEUMD01. Next base: position 7,343 of record JBKEAX010000102.1, read on the forward strand.
GATCAGCGCGGAGAATTTGACAGGCGCGTCTCACAACAAGTGAGGCGCATCGTTGTTTTTCCGGTCATTTGGATGACGTCGTAGCGGCGCTCTGTTCAGTCAAAATTTGAATAATCCGACTGTGTGTTACCGTCGGCAGTGCGCACTTCATGTCGAGAAATGCTGCATCGCCCATACAACAGAAGTTTTCCCAGTGAGGCTTTCATGTCCTAGCGCAAGCTACATCGCGCGCTATATTTGATAGAGATGAGGCCTCGGCAATTCATCTGTGCTTGCAGCCGTAATGTCAGAAGCATGTATTTCTGAAACGCATTGCGGATCAGTTTTAAAAGTTATGCAACAATCTTTGTCAGTATGCGGACTGGGTCCGGATTATTGACAACGAATGCTGCAAATCGGGATAGGCAAGCAAGCTCAGATGGTAGGGGTGATACAACTGAAGTAGGTAGGTGCCGGAAGGTCCACAAAGACGCTGGGGAGGGAGGTGTGTGGCGGTGCGCCAATGCAAACCTTCCGGCGTTGCCCGCGGTGACGAACGAGGTGGAGGCTCTTTCGTCATCGCGAGTTA
>JBKEAX010000152.1:0-1539 GCA_047972825.1 Hyphomicrobiaceae bacterium
TGGTCATGGGGAGGGTGGTACGTCGCGAAGAGCATGGGGGGAGCCATGACCAGCAGACTGCCAGCCGGGCAAAGCAGTGGTTCTGATAGATTTCTCGAAGATGAGATCGAGGAGGCGTTCACATGGAATCGGGGTGCCGGTTCCGGCAGGGACGACTTCGGTCAATTCTATCCTGGTGAGCCCATAGCCGCGCCGCCGCGCCGGCGCGGTAGCTCGATGCGCAGCGCAACGCTTGTTATCCTGGTTTTGTCCGGCATCGGCTGGGGGCTTTGGAAGACCGATGCATATTGGCGTCCGCTGGCCTCAGTATTGACGAGTGAAGTGATGGCAGCGCTGGAGCGTAGCGGCGCGTCGGCAACGGGGCTGTCTTCGTCACCTCAGCCATCTGACCCGCTGACAGGCGATGCCGCTGCCGGGCCACTGTCTACCATACCGCCTTCGGGAGAAGATGTGGCCTCAGCTCATGGCGCTTTTGCGGGCACGCCCGTAGAAGCGCAAGGCGATGCTGATGGCCCAGCCGCTGGTCTCGAAGCCGAAGCCAGCGATGAGAAAGATGCAGCAGCGGATCCCGCGTCAGACGAGCCCGCACCCGAAAAAAAAGCAGCGTCGCCTGAAACGGAGACACCTGAGCAACCTGCCGCTTCTGCTGCCGTCGAAAAACTGAATACTTCGTCGAAGACGTCCAAGACGGAAGAGGTCGTTCCATTGCCACCGCTGCAGGTTGACCCCAAAGATCCCTACCAGAAACGTGCGCTGGCAGCGGGATTACATCCGGACCTTTCGCGTGTTCTCCTGCAACGTATGTCTTCAACCGATTATCGCAATGCGCGAGAAGCGGTTCGCAAGGCGCTCAACAATGCAGCCGACGATGCAACATTTGTCTGGCCGCGCCAGCGTGTTCCAAAACAGGCACTTTTCAAGGTGCATTTCGTTGCGGGAGCGCCATCGGACTGCCGGCGTTACGTTGTCACTATTACGAAGGACGGCTGGTCGACCACGGCACAGCCAATGGAGCGATGCGGCTTTAAAAGGACAGCGGCCCGCAGTTCTTCATGAAATGAATTGGGGGACCCATTAGATCGCGTTCACTTCTCACGGAATCGCGAAGGCGCTCTCTTTTCTTTTGTTTCTCGCGGTGTTCTTCACGCCAAACCGCGTACACTTCGGCTGAACATGCTCTGGCAGTGAGTTGGCAAGGCAGCCATCCGCGATGCTGGCCGCAACTCAAAAATGCATGCGGTCTTCTTCGTCAAGCGATGGGCGCCGAGGCCGTGGGCCCTGGTTCTTGCGCAGGAAAAGCAGCGCTAGAAGTGACGGTGGGAATATGAAACCCCACGCGGCCCAGTGCGATACGTCGCGGTTCTTGGTATATGCCAGAAAGCCAGCAACGAAGCCGCATACGAACATGGTGAGAGTCACTAGGACGATCACGTTAAGCGCGTTCACTGTAGGTCTCCTCGCAGCATTGGCGAATTGAATTTTCAGGTACTTTAAGCAGGTTTAGCTGAAGTGTGTAGCGGTTCAGCGTGAAAAACCTGG
>JBKEAX010000168.1:0-8496 GCA_047972825.1 Hyphomicrobiaceae bacterium
GCATCGGCAAGCGTGTGCTTGTCGAGCGTGCTGAAAAACGCTTCATTGGCCTCGGCAAAAATCGGGTTGAGGCCGCACACCGGCGCCAGAACGCAATGCACCGGCCCGCCGCGCATACATTCCACCAAGCCGGAGCCGGCTTCTGATTTGCGCAACACCTCGCCGATGGTGATCTGCGCGGGATCTTTGGCAAGGCGCATTCCACCGCTACGCCCCCTCACCGCCATGACGTAGCCCTGCCGCACCAGGAACTGCGAGACTTTGGCGATGTGCTCAAATGACAAGCCATAGGATTCCGCGACCTCCCGGCTCGTCACCAGACGGTCCCCAGCAACGGCCAGGTACATCAAGACACGGATTGAATAGTCTGAAAACGTACAGATCTGCATAGCGTTATCGATAGCGGAAAATTCTTGACAGCACATTGACCTTCGATAATAAGTATTTCATATGCGTATTTAAATTTAGAAAGCCAATTATCGATGCAAATCCCGGTTCTGGTCATCACCTTCGTGCTGATGGCATTGATTTCATACTTCTTCATCAGTGCTGTTATCGCTTCCACCAGCGAACAGCCGGCGCCCTATTCTGAACGGCGGCGTACCAGCCTCATTTTGTGGATGCTTGCGTTCGGCGCTGTCGTCACAATGGGCTCATTGTGGCGTTGGCCACACGCAATTGCAGCCAGCGATAATGGCGCGACCGTCAACATCACCGGTGCCCAATGGTACTGGGAGATCGATAAGACTGAGGTTCCTCTAGGTAAGCCGGTTGTCTTTAATGCTCATACGCAGGATGTCACACACGGCCTGGGTGTTGTCGATTCTGATGGACGCATACTGTTTCAAGCCCAGGCCATGCCGGGCTACGTCAACAAGGTTGCATACGTTTTTGATCGGCCCGGCACCTACAGGGTTGTCTGCCTGGAATATTGCGGGTTAGCGCATCACGACATGCTCACCGAATTCAAGACCGTAAACGAGTAGAGGTGAACCAGATGAGCGATACATCTACATCCCATCAGCCGCATGCCGTTGCGGTAAAGTTCACAATGCTGCTTGCCGGCACAGTATTTCTCCTGATGATGATTCTCGGGCTGCTCATGCGCTCTGCCCAAGGCAATCTCATCCATATGGAACCTGAGCTGTTCTATCAGGTCCTGACGGCGCACGGTGCCGGCATGGTAGGTGCGGCGGCACTGAGCGGCGCTGCCATCCTGTGGTATTTCATTGCGCGTTATGTGCCGTTGCTGATCAGTGTCTATTGGGCTTTCATCGGGTTGTTTCTGCTTGGCGTCGTGCTGATCCTGGGAAGTATATTCATTGGTGGCTTTGCTGGAGCCTGGACATTCCTTTTCCCACTACCGGCCATGTCGGGTGGGGCCTGGAATGCTACAGCCGCAGCGACATTCATCCTGGGTTACACGTCTATTGGCGTAGGCTTCCTGCTTTATTACCTTGAGGTGGGGCGCAAACTCATCGCTGCCTATGGTGGCATCAGCGGCGCGCTTGGCTGGCCCTTGGCTTTTGGCGGAGGTTCCGCCGAGAATGCCCCGCCGCCAGCCGTTATTGCTGCAATGGCCACCACAATCTTCAACGTCATAGGCATTGTCGTCGGCGCAGCTGTTCTCGTCAGCAGCCTGGTTCACCTGCTGGTTCCTGGGTTTGCCGTGGATGCGCTGCTGGCAAAAAACATGATCTACTTTTTTGGTCATGTCTTCATCAACGCCAGCATCTACATGGCGGTGATTGCCGTCTATGAGATCATTCCGAAATATACTGGCAAGGCATGGAAAGCGAGCCGGGTGTTCGTGCTTTCCTGGAATGCCGTGCTTTTGCTTGTAATGGCTGTCTATCCCCATCATCTGCTGCAAGACCTGGTGATGCCCAGTTGGGCCCTGGTTATGGGACAGATCGTTTCATATCTTTCCGGTATTCCCCTGCTTGCAGTGACCGCATTCTCTCTTCTGTATTACCTCCGCTCCGCCAAGGTCGAGTGGGATCTCGCCTCCGCCCTGCTCGTACTGGGTGTGGCTGGGTGGTCAATCGGATCGGTGCCTGCAATCATTGATGGCATGATCGTCGTGAACAAAGTCATGCATAATACGCAGTGGGTGCCTGGCCACTTCCACATCTACCTAATTCTGGGTGAAGTCGCGATGAGCTTTGGTTTCATGGCGTGGCTCGTCAAAGACTCCCGCCGTCAAACCCTCGATGGACTCGATCGGGCTGCGTTCGGTGCTTATGTTCTGGGGGGGATCGGTTTCACGGCGATGTTCCTGGTCTCTGGTGCGCTTTCAGTTCCGCGCCGCTGGGCTGTGCATGTACCGGAGTGGTTCCTCCAGAACCGGTTAGCCTCCTTTTTCGCCGCTCTCATTATCGTAAGTGTCGTGATGTTTATCATCCGCTTCGGCCTGGGAATCTCACGGCGCGGGCGGGCCCATGGAAGCGCTTCATGAGGGAGATCGTTGCTTGCCTCATTGTGCTGGCGATTGGCAGCAGTGTCTTGTGGTCTGCGACTGATGGGCTCCGGGTCGTGACCACGGAAGGCGCAAGACGTGTAGCCATCCATGACAACCCCACTGCCCTTCCCGATATGAAGCTCCAGACGATGAACGGAACCATCGAAGAGTTGCCGGGTGCGGGCCGGCGTGTGCTGTTGGTCGAATTCATCTACACGACGTGCCCGACAATCTGCCAAAGCGCGGGATCAGATCTTTCCCGCCTCCGTGACCGCCTGGCAAGCGAAGGTTACGCTGACTCGGTGCGCATTCTTTCAATCAGCTTCGATCTGCAAAACGATGAGATTACCCAGCTGCGTGACTATGGCGAGCGCCATGGCGCTGACCACGCGCTTTGGACCATTGCACGTCCATGGAAAGGCGATCTCGACACACTCCTTGAAGCATTCGGCGTCACCGTCATTCCCGATGGCTATGGCGGCTATCAACACAACGCGGCCATCCATGTCATCAGCCCGTCTGGACGGCTCAGCGCAATTCTGGACACAGGCGATATCGACGGTGCGCTCGCAGAGATCATGCGATTGCGAACATGAACCAGAAAAACTACATCTCAGTGGGGGGCGTGTTTTCTTTCTGTCTCTTTTTCCGCAATGCCCTGGAGGCAGATCCGGTTACGCACGTGTTGATACAATTGCCCTTGCTGGTGTGGTGTGGTGCGGCCTTGGCGCCAAGTGCTGGATGCGTAAATGCTGACTGGAACAGGAATGGCATTGCGTCTTTGCTGGTCGCGTTTTTTGCTGCCGTATTCTGGATGCTGCCACGGTCAATAGATCTGGCCGTCACATCACCGTCATTTGCTGCTGCAAAGTTCATCTCGCTTCCCGTCTTGGTGGGAGCGCCGCTGGCGATTGGCTGGGCCCGCGCTCATCCGCTGTTGCGAGGCTTCCTCAAGGCTCAATGCATATCGATGCTTGGCGTTATGGCGTTTTTGTACACTCATGCACCCGTTCGCATTTGTAACGTTTACCTCATGGATGACCAAGTTCGATTGGGCACGGGATTTATCGCCGTCGCGATCGCTTTGATAGTGATCTGGGTGTTACCCCTGCTTGGAACCGCCCCAGCACGAACACCGGAGCAATTGGATGCAAAAGGCCGATATGACTTCCAATGAGACCGCTCGAAAAATTTCTCATGTTGGAGGCCGTTTCCGATTACAATTTGCGCCAAACCTACAAGAATGCTTTCCATGCCTGTCCTGACTGCGGTCAAATGCTAGTGTATTCGCGAGCATGAACAGCAATTCTTTCGATCCGATATCACTGGGTTCTATTTCATCGGTCGAGGCGCCATAGGAGATCAGAATGACGTCACCCCACAAATCGTTGGTCGGGTCACTACTCGCTTTATTTTTGTGGCCTGGTGATTTCGTGCGACGCAAATTGGGTATCGAACTGGAACAGGATGGCGGTATCGTCAGGTCTTTCGTTAACATGGTTGTCTGGGGCGCTGTCGTGCTGTTTCTGGGACTTCATTTCGGCTATTGATTTCGGCTTAAAGCATGCTCAGCCGAAGTGTACGCGGTTCGGCGTGAAGAACATGCTCAAAATAAAAGAAAGTAGCGCGCGTTCGTGATTTCGTGGAACGTGAACGTGATCTCGTCGTAAGGACCACCGAGCCATGAATGGCAGCGCGTGTGCCAAATGAAATTAATTGGCACGTGCGTTATTTTTCTTGGTCGCCGCACGCTTGTCCTGGCGCGCGGCACTGACGCGCTGGTGCAGTTACGCTGCTAGCAACCGCACTGCAACCGGACAATTGAATGCGTCACTACGAATGCGTTCTGGTCCTACTGAGTTGGATCAGCCTGGACCTATGCGTACTATAAAAACACATTGTATTATGGTTCCACAGGGGTAAATCGGCCATTGGCCCAAAAGCACCGGTGTTTGTGTGAACAAAGGTCCGCTAACACAATTACCACTCGCTGTTAGGAACGTTGGCAACGCAACGCTCCAAAAGCAGGTCTTCGAACAAATCCGAACGATGATCGTCGATGGCCGCTTGCGCGCCGGGGCAGCCCTCCCCGCGACCAGGGAACTGAGCTCCCAGATGGGCATTTCGCGCAACACAGCGGTGCTGGCCTATGAGCGGCTCATTGCAGAGGGCTACATCTACACGCGTCCGCACGTGGGCACGTTCGTCGCCGCAACGATTCCTGAAGAGACATTCTCAACGAAAAGACCGACCGAATTTCTGGATCACAACGCAGGCATTTCGATCAACGGTGTTGAGCCTAGTCTTCGACATCATGCCCCAGAGAATGTTCATAACCTGCGCAGCCCACATCGCCACAAACTCAAATACGACTTCTGGGTCGGCCGCCCAGATCCCGCATCCTTTCCGGCAAAGGCCTGGGCAAAACACATAGGACACCGGTTACAGGCTTCTGGCGCAGGCATGACCGAATATGGAGATCCCGCAGGCCTGCACGAGCTCAGAAAAGCGATTGCCGCTCACCTTGGACCAGCCAGAGGCATTGGCGCCGATCCTGACCAGGTCATCATCGTTGGTGGATGCCAGGATGGTTTCAATCTCGTCGCGCGCCTGCTGGTAAGCGCAAAGACCCCGGTCGTCGTCGAAAACCCCTGCTATCAAGGTGCCGCCTATGTGATGCAGAACTACGGTGGCGTGCTGCACCCAGTGCCGGTTGATGTTGATGGCTTGATGGTCGCGGACCTGCCCAATGCACCCAACGGGATCGTTTACGTAACACCCTCTCACCAGTACCCGCTGGGCGTAACGATGTCTCTGCAGCGGCGCCTGTCACTCCTCGCTTGGGCGAATCGAAACGATGCCTACATCATCGAGGACGACTATGACAGCGATTTCAGGTTCACCGGTTCACCGCTCACCGCCCTGAAGGGTTTGGATCTTGCTGATCGCGTCATTTACATGGGCACATTTTCAAAATGCATGGGACCAGGGCTGAGGCTTGGTTACATTGTCGTGCCCGCCGCACTGAGCGAGCCTGCCCGGCGCCTGAAATCTCTCATGAGCAACGGACAAAGCTGGCTTGAACAGGCTGCCCTTGCCGACTTCATGTTGGATGGTGGATATCGCAGACACCTGAGACGGGTCCGTCAGGTTTATCTTTCACGTCGTGATGCACTCCTGGTTGCTCTGCAGAATAATTTTGGTAATTGCCATGTGAGTGGCGAGGGCGGTGGTATGCACCTTGCCTGGAAAATCCCTGATAAGCTGCCGCGCGCTGCGGAAATCGAGAAGCGTGCTCTTGAAAACAAGCTCGGTGTTTATACGCTTTCAACCGGCGCAGCATTGCACTTCGGCCCAAACGAAATCGACCAGAGTCATCTCGTGCTTGGCTATGCGGCACTAACACCTCAAGAGATAGCGCAGGGCATATCGACGCTAGCTGAGACAATCAAACCCAAGCCGAACCGGGCGCAAACAAGGTCCATTTCAATTCAACCCGAGATCACCCGATGAGCGCAGATTGCATTGCGGGTGACATCATTCCGCGACGAAAACCAACAACTTTCAGAACCCGCCCCTAAACCCAGCACCGGTTCCCTCTTGCGTCCGCCATCTCGACATGTCGTGAAACAATGTCTGCTGTGTTTCATTATTCCGATTGAAATGTGAACAGGAGTTGTCAACATGAAAGAAGCCGAAAAGGCCGCTGCACAACCCCGTCATTCGAGACTCCGAACCGGCGACCGAACCATCGCCGGCATGTCTTTTCCTTTATTCGCGTTCGTGTTCGCGTTGGCTGCATCCACAGTCATTTTTGGCGCCGCCATGATGTTGTTTCTCAACAGGAGCGACATCGTGAAAAGTGGCAATCCACATACTGATGGCCGCATTCCATTACCGGCAAACATGGTGGCGACGGCAGCGTCGGGCGAAAGCGATAAAGATCCGGCTGGCAAAACAAGCGGAGCGCACGGAACGCCGGACATTGGTGCGATGGTCGCACGCCTTGAGGCCCGTGTGAAAGACCCTGACGCAACCGTAGATGACATTGTAATGCTGGCGCGAAGCTACCGCGCGCTCAATCGTGAGGCGGAGTCTGTGGAGCTATATCGCCGTGCGCGCACCATCGAGCCCCAGAACGAGCAACTTCAACTCGTTGTCGCCTCGGCGCTGATCCGCGCAGAGGACGAAAAGACCCATGACGAGGGCGAAAAAGTTGTTGATGCCATTCTATCGACGGAACCTGAAAAACCCGAAGCACTTTGGCTAAAAAGCCTCGCGTTGATCCAAAGACACGAGATTGAATCGGCGCGAGACACGCTGACCAAGCTCTCCGGACTTGTTGAGGAAAATTCAGATGCGAAGAACGCAGTCGACGAACTTCTTGCGACCTTGCCCAGCACACCGGATGACAACGCCCCGATCTCCAAACCTAGCTCCGGCAGCACACCCGCAGCACGTGCCTCAGAATCCAAAGAGACAAAAAAATGACCCACTCTGCGCGCGGCGCCAAACATCATAACAATGCCATTCCGCCGAAATCCCAAGCGCCCTGCAAGTGGGCATCCACTGTTCCCGAGTATGACCGCCTGATCGATTTCCAGATCGAAGAATTGAGGCTGGAAGGACGCTACCGCTTTTTTCACGAAAACAGCCGGATGCTTGGCAACTTTCCTTATTCACGGCTCAACTCGGGAGACGAGGAATCGAATATCACTGTCTGGTGCTCTAACGACTATCTTGGCATGGGACAGAATGCCCGGGTGATTTCAGCCATGGAGCAAGCGCTGCGCCAAGTCGGTGCTGGCTCCGGGGGGACGCGGAACATATCAGGCACCACGCCCTATCATGTCGCACTGGAGCGCGAAATTGCCGACCTGCATGGAAAAGAGGCGGCTTTGCTGTTCACTTCTGCGTTCGTTGCAAATGACGCCACTCTTTCAACGCTGCAGAAGCTCATTCCAGGACTCGTCATCTTCTCTGATGAAAAGAACCACGCTTCGATGATCGAGGGCATTCGCCGAGGCGGGAACACAAGGCATATCTTTCACCACAACGATCTAGCCGACCTGGATGAGAAGCTCGCCGCCTATCCGGTGAGCGCGCCTAAGCTCATCGCTTTCGAAAGCGTTTACTCGATGGACGGCAATATCGCGCCTATCAGCGAGATTTGCGATTTGGCAGCGAAGTATGAGGCGCTAACCTATCTCGATGAGGTGCACGCCGTCGGCCTATATGGCCCACGCGGCGGAGGAATATCCGAAAGAGAAGGTCTTGCAGATCGCATCGACATCATCAACGGCACACTTGCCAAAGCCTTCGGCGTCATGGGTGGTTACATCGCGGCAAGGAGCAATATTTGTGACGCCATCCGCAGCTTCGCACCTGGATTCATTTTCACAACATCGCTGGCGCCGATTCTTGCTGCTGGAGCGCGTGCTGCCATTTCGCATCTCAAGTCCAGTCAGACCGAGCGGCGCATACAAAAACAGCGCGTGTTGCACCTGAAGCGATTGCTGGTTGAAGCGGGAATCGAGTTTGTAGATTCGCCTTCGCACATCGTTCCCGTCCTCATCAGAGATCCCGTTCTATGCAAGGCGGCGAGCGATCATCTTCTCAAGAAACACCGGATCTATATCCAGCCGATCAACTTCCCTACCGTTCCCAAAGGCGAAGAGCGTCTGCGGATCACACCTGGACCTTGCCATAGCGAAGCAATGACAAACGAGCTTGTTGCTGCCCTTGTCCAGACGTGGGATCGGCTGGGTTTGTCGCGTAGAACTACCCCCAGCTTCGGCTGAACATGCTCTTTGCCTGAAGCATGTTCTTCACGCCGAACCGCACAACACTTCAGCTGAACATGCTCTCTGCCTGAAGCATGTTCTTCACGCCGAACCGCACAACACTTCAGCTGAACATGCTTGGGCTATCGCGTCGACATTTTCGATTCTGCCGCATTCAACTTGTATATCCAGAAACCTCGGTGCTGATAGACCAGTTGGAACTGTTTCAGCGTCAAAGGGTTTGATTCTGAA
>JBKEAX010000246.1:0-2179 GCA_047972825.1 Hyphomicrobiaceae bacterium
GTCATTTGCTGCTCGATGACAGTTTCCGCAGACCTTCACCCATCGCAGCATCGGCAGGCAACTCAGACTTGATCGTGCTTGCGTGCTTATCGAGAAGCTCCGTCAACTGCCACCAGAACAGGTCTGCTCCCGCGTATCCAAGGATACGCCCAAGCTCTTTTCCGTCTTGCAGCAGTAGAAAAGTCGGCGTGTAAACGACCCGTTCAAAGCGAGCCGCTTCCTTACTGCCGATTTCGATACGCACAAGCGGCGCGCGCAGACCCTCATCACTCTTGTCGTAGCCTGGACCAACATCGGCGAGCCATTGTTTGCAATAACCGCAACCGTCTTCCTCAACCATCACAAGCACCACACCACTGTCGAGCGATGGCACGCGTTCTTCCGCGGCAGCGGGCAGAGCAAGCATCACATACGCCAGCATGCTTGCCAAAAGAGTGAACAACACCGCCGAGCGCTCTTGCCGGCTCTTTATCATCGCCAAAAGCAGACCAGAAGGATTGCCTCGTCCCCAAACCAACAATTCGCGCGCCACCTGAGCACTCCTCGACATTCACCACCAGCATCGTTAATACGTCAGGATCAGTAATCCGCCACCTGATCATAGTGACGATTGCATTGCATTCGCGACGTTGAATATGGTAGCGTTTCTAACACCTGAAAAGAAGTACGGTAAGCCACGTACCTAAGGGTTGGTCCATTTGGCACACTGCGGGCGTTAAACTCGTACATGCAAAAATGGCCAACAGTAGCCGCCGAGAGGGATTCCCCTTCTTGGCTTATCAGTTAAGTCATCAATTTGGGGGAAGGAGACGCAAGAATGGATCAACGCTTGAAGTTGGAAGTTGTGGACCGCCGCGAATTTGTCGTCGGTGGCGCTGCAGCTGCCATGCTCGTTGCTTTGCTTGGCCGCACCGGTACGGCCTCTGCTCAGGGCAAGCAACCGACGTTTGACGATGCCATGAAGGCAATCGTTGGCGACAAGAAAGCCGACGAGTCTCAGGTTGCAATCAAGCTTCCGGAAATTGCCGAAAACGGTAACACGGTGCCCTATTCCGTAACGGTCGAAAGCCCGATGTCCGACGACAATTATGTCAAGGCAATCCATGTTCTATCGAGCGGCAACCCCGCACCGAACATTGCTACGTTCCACTTCACGCCTATGTCCGGCAAAGCCGAAATCTCAAGCCGCATGCGTTTGGCCAAGACCCAGGACATCTATGCGGTTGCCGAGCTGTCGAATGGAGCCATCCATGTCGGCAAGCGCACGGTGAAGGTGACAATCGGCGGCTGCGGCGGCTAGAGACGGGAGACAAAAGACATGGCAAGCAAGCCTCGTATCAAGGCTGGTACCGCGAAAGCCGCCGGAGATGTCATCGAAGTCAAGACTTTGATTACACACGTCATGGAAACGGGTTTCCGCAAGGGTAAAGACGGCAAGCCTATTCCGCGTAACATCATCAACACCTTCACAGCCTCGTTTGGCGGCAAGGAAGTGTTCAAGGTTGATTTGTCCTCAGGCGTGTCGGCAAACCCATATATTTCCTTCTACTTCAAGGTCCCCGGGCCCGGCGATCTGGAAATGACATGGTTGGACGACGGTGGCGAGAAAGTCGTCGAGAAGGTGCCGATCAAGGTCGGTTAATCGTCTGAATTCAAGACCACATCCATCCTAAGAGCAAGCTGACGGCTCGCACCCATGTGCGGGCCGTCATGCTTGACGGGCAACTGATGCATGTTTAGCTGAAGCGCAAGCAGGACGGCCCTACAACCGCCCGGCGTGCGAAATATGGCCCAATCAATAGAGCATGTTCAGCTGAAGTGTGCAGCGGTTCGGCGCGAAGAACATGCTTGAAATAAAAGAAAATGGAGCGCGTGCGCGATTCCGTGAAAAGTGAACGCGATCTAGAATGCCGCCCTTCCTGTCAACATGACAACGCACGAAGTGGCTACCGCTTAGCAAGGAGAACCAATATGGCTGACGATCCCGTCGTCGCACAAAAAGGACCCTTCCAGGTCGAACTCGTCGCCAAGAAACCCTACTTCTATTGTCGGTGTGGGCGTTCCCAAAAACAACCATTTTGCGACGGCTCGCACAATGGTACCGGTATCGACCCAATGCGTTTTACTGTTGAAGCCGACGGAACATATAATCTTTGCGGCTGCAAAACCTCAGACGACG
>JBKEAX010000268.1:0-8248 GCA_047972825.1 Hyphomicrobiaceae bacterium
CTCCAATTGCGTCATCAATCTATCACCGGACAAAGCGGCCGTACTGAAAGGCGCACGCTCGCTGCTCAAGCCCGGCGGCGAAATGTACTTCTCCGATGTCTATGCTGATCGTCGCCTGCCCGATAGCGTCAAGCAGGATCCGGTGCTGCTCGGCGAATGTCTCGGTGGCGCGCTCTATTGGGGCGACTTCCTCGATGTCGCGCGTTCAGCAGGCTTCCCCGATGCACGCCTCGTCACCTCGCGTCCACTCACAGTTGATGATCCAGTGCTTGCCGCCAAATGTGGTGCTGCGCGATTTTATTCCGCGACCTATCGTCTGTTCAACATCGAAGGTCTTGAACCGCGCTGTGAAGACTACGGTCAGGCCGTCGTCTACAAGGGCGGCATCTCAGGTCATGAAGATGTCTTTGAGCTTGACGGTCATCACCGGATCGAGAAAGGGCGCGTCTTTCCTGTTTGCGGCAACACCTATCGCATGTTGATGGAAAGCCGGCTTGCACCCTACTTCGATGCGGTCGGAGATTTCTCCACGCATTACGGTATATTCCCCGGCTGCGGGAGCAACCTGCCTTTCGACGAGATCGACGATCCTGCCGCGCCAACCAGCGGCAGTTGCTGCTGATCTTCAGTCGTTGCATGGACAGAAGGGAACTTATCCCCGAAGCGATATTGCGCCACTAGAGTTTGGAGCAGTGTTTTCCAAACAAGACGAGTGGTGCGATGAGCAATACGACTAACCTGCAGCTTCCCTACCTGGCGGCAGCGCAGGCCCAAAAGCATGTCACGCTTAACGAGAGCCTCCGGAACCTCGACGCGATTGTGCAGCTCGCCGTCCTCAACAGGACGCTAGCGGCACCGCCTCAAAGCCCGGCCGAAGGCGACCGGCACATCGTCGCGGCATCGGCAACCGATGCGTGGACCGGCCACGATTCAAAAATCGCAGCATGGCAGGATGGCGCCTGGATGTTCTATCAGCCGCGTGATGGGTGGGTGGCCTGGTGCAGCGATGAGGCCGTCGCACTCGTATGGAGCGGCAGCGCATGGGACAACCTTGGCCTAGCCGGTACTCTGGAACAACTCGGCATCAATGCATCGGCGGATGCATCCAACAGGTTGACAGTCAAGTCCGATGCGTCGCTCTTTACCCATGATGATGTAACGCCTGGTTCCGGCGATCATCAAATGAAGATCAACAAGGCAGGATCGGGCAACACGGCTTCTATGCTGTTCCAGACGAACTGGTCCGGCCGTGCGGAGTTTGGTCTTGCAGGGGATGATGATTGGCACGTGAAGGTATCGTCAGACGGGTCTATCTGGCGCGAGGCGCTTGTGGTCGACAGCGAAACCGGCATGGTTTCGTTTCCCCAAGCGCCCGTCACTGCGAACATGATTTTCAATCTGTTCAAGGATGCGGGGCGCTTTGCAGGATCACCGGAACCAAATTCAATTGCTGCTGCTACATTCGAGGCACCCACCTATCTCGCTGCATACAACGGGGCTTCTTTTGCAGCCGGTGACAAGTTCATCGACGACAACACGACCTATGGCGGCTCCGCCGGAGCACTTGGCAGTGATGTCGATGGGCTCATTCAGAAAATCCGTGATACCGGTGCCAGCTCGGATTACGGCCGCTATGGACCGGAATTCTTCGTGATGGACGTCACTGCTGGTGCGGGCACAACCTCGCCAGAAATCGTTGGCCCAACGACCTACTATATGGCGTTGGCAAACGCCAGTGTGCCGACCTGGGCGAGGGCGACGGTCGGCTTCAACATGAAGGTGAAGTCGGGCGAGGCTGCCATTGTTCTGCATGCGAGCCGTGGCACCTATATGGATGGCACCAGGCAGGCATCAAGCTTCACACTTGCGCCGGCTGATGGATGGAAGCAAATCGTGCACCGGCTCGAACACGAGCCACGCCAATTCGTCGGCTACGACGACAACGTTTTCAGGATCTATGCAACACCAGGGTCCGTGATTGCGCTGGCACTGCCGTTCCATATACCCGGCTGGGCGCCTATCTCGACGGCTCCATATGGACTTATCGGCAGTCTCGAAGCTTGGAGTTAAAACGTAGCGCGAATTCTTGAATCCGCGCCTCGCGCTTTAGGTTTCGGATCATAGGGTCCGGACCCTAAGCTGTTGATTTCCTGATATCGCGCTCCCCCAGCAGTGGGGCAATGTGCGTGTTTGTCTCCGATGTGTCCTCCGTGTTAGCCCGGTTCAGGCAAAACACGGCCAGCAAGAGCCGCATAAAGCCGCCGCGCGGAGGAAGGACACGTAATGGCAGATGAAGACGAAGGACGGCCCAAGCAGATCATGACGATGATCTTTCTGGAGCGTCCGGAAATGCCCGACATGGAGCGCCTGAAAGAACGGTTCGGTAGTCTTCTCAACGTCGGTGAAATCACACCGGCGGACGGAAATGCGCAAGTTGTTCCATGCGACGGCAGTATTTTGATTGCTGCTCTCGTAGACACACAGCTTCCCGAACAGCATTGGCATAGTTGGGTTGACAGCGCGTGGTGGTGGCCCGAGGCCAGCGACACAATGCGAGAAAACCAAGCACATCTGATCGTCAGCTCGACCTGGGAGCATTCAAGCCGACTTGATGCACACGTTAAACACACACTCGTAGTGCGTGAATTTATTGACCAGCTTCCCGCCATCGCTGTGTCATGGGGAAGCGTGCTCGTTTCCGCTGACCAGTATGCGGGTGAGTTCCACAAGTTCCAATCCGAAAAAGCACTGCCAGTGCGCCTCTGGGTCCTGATTCAGATGTCAGGTGATGGTGAGGGCGGCACAGTCGTTTCCACGCTTGGCATGGACGCATTCGGATTGATGGAGATCGAAGCCAACTCCGCACCGATGGAGCCTCAGGACGCGCTGTTGTTCGTCAACAATCTCGCTGCATACCTGATTTCAAACGGTCCAGTCATCAACGACGGTGACACGGTCGGCGGGTCGGAAAAAGAGCGGATCAGCGTGAAATTCCAACCATCCTTCAGAGACGGGGTCGGGACCGTCTATCTTTTGGACTTCGAGCGCGAAGATGGTCCAGAACCACTGAAACCGGAAAGCAAATTTGCCCAGGGTATTCACGGAAAGCCGTTTGGCCGCCTCAATTGAACCAGTGAAGGTTCGCATTTGATGCAATTGGCACAAGGTGGATATTGGGTTTTGACCGGGCTCAGCGCGCCTCTGGGGCTTGAGGGGGCCGAGCCCGGTCTATTGTGGTGCGCCCTTGGCCGAGGGGGGAGGAACGAGGCGCACCGGGGGAACTCAAAAAAATAGAGCGCGTTCGCGGTTTCGTGAAAAGTGCAAGCGATCTAGGGCGGAAACGGGGGCAACTTCATCTTTCGACAGGCAATGTGCCCGCAATGCCGATCACATGCCAACCAAACAGTGGAGAGTGCTGTGTGAGCAGTTCGTGAGATCCCGTGAAGCCCGTGATCGAGGCGCGCATCCGGGTGGTAGCGGTTCAGCGTGAAACACATGCGCCAAAACAAGAACGAGCAGATTGTTCGGTAGTGTATGGCAGTCACGAAGCACAATCGGATCAGCGTCGTCGGAGTGGAAGCAGCACGATCCAGGTCAGTGTGGTGCCGCCAACCAGCAGGATGAGACGGCTGGCGAGCGATCTGTCCATCAGGCCTGTCAGGAACGCATAACGGCCAAACAACAGAGCAAATGCGATACCACCGACAACAGCCAGGATCAGGTGTATGAGATCGCCGAGAAGGCTACGGCCACGCCCTTTGCGTTTCGGTGTTGGCGCTCCACGATCGGGTGCAGACCTAGGCCTGACAAATGCACCAAGAATGAGGGCTGTGGCGACACCTCCAACTACGGAAACTATAATCTCGTTCAGGATCGGCATAGAGCACCGCTTTCAGTTTTGAGCGGTCACAAACTGGCGGGGAATAATGGCAAAGCCGCGGTGCATTTTCGTCTATGGAACACTCAAGTCTGTAGCCAGGGGCGCATTGGGCTTTGGCCCTCGCGCCAGGTTGGCAGCAGAAAGCCGCTACCTCGCGCCTGCAACGGTGGTGGGAATGCTGTACGATCTGGGCTCTTATCCAGGATTGGTACTGCCAGCCTCCCCCGAATGCCTGTCGCTGCGGCGCGGCACAAACGCTGAGGCAATGACAGTCCACGGTGAGGTGTTCGAGCTAAGCGATCCAGCCAGAAGCTTGGTGTGGCTGGACCGGTATGAGGGAATTGCCCCAGGCAACCCGTATAGCGAGTATAAGCGCGTCGTGCGTAACGCGACAATATACGACCAAGGCCCGAGTGCATCGACGATTGAAGCTTGGGTCTACGTCTACCAAGGGTCGCTCAACCGCGCGCGTAAACTGCCGGGCGGCAAATGGCGATCCTGAATCGCTTTACTGCATGTCGCGCAAAAGTGTGCAGCGGTTTTGCGATCACGACATGCATGCAACCAAGGTGCATGTCGCGCAAAAGTGTGTAGCGGTTTTGCGATCACGACATGCATGCAACCAAGATGCATGTCGCGCAAAAGTGTGCAGCGTTTTTGCGATCACGACATGCTTTAGGTTGGCGGGCGTGTCGCAGCGTAAGCCGGGACCGCGGCTGCAAACCGATCCAGCCACGCTACAAGCTGTGGCCTGCTGTTGCGCCAGCGCCCACCGTGACGCAGGTCAAGGTGGCCTAGAGCGGCGGCCAGTGCAACATCGGCATAATCGGGGCTGGAATTTTCACCAGACAGATTGTGCTCGAAATGGTCGAGACCAGAATCGACCTTGGATTGCTGGCGCGCTACCCAGTCTGCGTTTCTCTGGGATTCATTGCGATAGAGGCCTTCGTAAAAAATAAGGATACCGGCCTCGGCGATACCGTCGGCAAGGGCTGCGCTCGTTAACGTGCGCCAGCGTCCATCACCGGCTTCAGGAATGAGCTGAGG
Source organism: Hyphomicrobiaceae bacterium (assembly GCA_047972825.1). Classification (GTDB taxonomy): domain Bacteria; phylum Pseudomonadota; class Alphaproteobacteria; order Rhizobiales; family Hyphomicrobiaceae; genus JAEUMD01. The sequence goes on from JBKEAX010000268.1 coordinate 4,928, forward strand.
TTTGCCTTCAGCGCCATGCCCATCAAGGTATTCGCAAATTACGCGGCTATCGAACAAGCGCGTTCCATCGTCGAGAATGAGGATCGGGATTTTCCCTAATGGGTTTTGCGCCATCAACTCAACGTTTCCCGGCGGATTGGTATCGCCCTTGAGGACCTCGATCTGATCGTCCACGCCTTTCAGGGCCGCAACCAGACGGACCTTGCGGCCGAAGGGTGTCGTTGGTGAGGTATACAGCTTCATGACCTTATTCCCCCTTCGGCGTTGTGGATCGCTCAACAGTGCCAAGCGATGGCGCGTATTGCAAGCCGGTGCTCTAGCTCCTTGTTCGGAGCATGTTTAACTCTCCGACGCTGTCTTTGCTTGCTCATACGCTTCGCCAGCTTCAAGCCAGGCATCTTCGGCGTCGGCAAGCTGTCGCGCAAGCTTCCCGCGTTGTGCTGCAGCTTTCTGCGCCCGTTCTGGTTCTGCGTTGTAGAGTTCTGTATCAGCGAGGAGCAAGTCTAGCTTCGAGATTTCGCCCGTCAGACGTGCAACGTTTTTGTCGGCGGCTTCAAGCGCTTTCTTTAGTGGTGCGAGTTCAGCTCTGCGTTCGGCTGCGGCGCGGCGCTGGTCGGCACGGCTTTGCGATGCAATTTTGTCTTCGGAGCCACCGCCGGCACTCGTGTTGTCTGGCGACGAGCCCGGGCGTGAGCGGCCAGTGCGCTCAGCCAGCAAATCAGCCCGGTAGCTATCGATGTCGCCATCGTAGGCTTCCACCGAACCACCCTTGACCAGCCACAGCCGGTCAGCGGAGGCCGCCACCAGATGCCGGTCATGGCTGATGATGATGACGGCGCCTTCGTAGGCCATAAGGGCATGGATGAGCGCTTCCCGGCTGTCGACATCAAGGTGGTTGGTCGGTTCATCCAGGATCAGCAGATGTGGTTTGTGGAATGCAGTGATAGCCAACAGTAGACGGGCCTTTTCACCGCCCGATAGGTTGGCGCATTTTGTGTCGGCCTTGTCGATCCCGAACCCGAACGTGCCAAGCCTTGCCCGGCGCTGCGCCTCGGTGGCCTCAGGAAGCAGTTCGACCATGTAATCGAATGGCGATTTCGCGGGATTGAGCTCGTCCAGTTGATGCTGGGCGAAATAACCGACTTCGATCTTGGCGGCACCGCGCACCGCGCCATGGGTCGGTGCCAGCTTGCCGGAAATAAGCTTGGCGAAGGTGGACTTGCCATTGCCGTTCTGGCCCAAGAGCGCGATGCGGTCGTCATGATCGATACGCAGGTCGAGGTTGGTCAGCACCGGCGGACTATCGCCATAGCCAACGGCAGCGTTTTCCAGCCTCAGTATTGGACTGGCGATCATTTTATCCGGGCTGGGCAGCAGGAATGGCGCCACGTGTTCGTCGACCTGCTCGGCAATTGGCTGCATCCGGGCGAGCGCCTTCACACGGCTTTGTGCTTGGCGGGCCTTCGAAGCCTTCGCCTTGAAGCGATCGATGAAGGCTTGGATGCGCCGGCGCTCGTCGTCCTGTTTCTTCTTCAGCTTCAGTTCAAGCCGTTGCCGTTCGCGCCGCGTTTCCTCGAATTGATCATAGCCACCGGTGTAAAGCGTGAGGCGCCCCTTTTCGACATGCAGGATCGAGCCAACGGCAGTGTTGAGCAGGTCGCGGTCGTGACTGACGATCAACACCGTTTCCGGATAGGAACGCAGGTAGTTCTCCAGCCACAGCGTGCCCTCCAAGTCGAGATAGTTGGTTGGCTCGTCAAGCAATAAAACCTCAGGCTCTAGGAACAAGACGGACGCAAGTGCAACCCGCATGCGCCAGCCACCCGAGAAGGCATGGCATGGGCGGCGCTGTGCTACCTCGTCGAAGCCCAGGCCGGCGAGTATCTGCGCTGCTTTTGCCGGAGCGGCATGGGCGCGGATGTCGGTAAGCCGGATCTGGATTTCGGCAATGCGATGCGGATCGGTTGCTGTCTCGGCCTCAGCCAGCAACGCGGCCCGCTCGCTGTCTGCGGATAGCACCCAGTCAATGAGGCTGACATCGGTTCCAGGTGCCTCCTGTGCGACGTAGCCGATGCGATGCGTTCGCGGCATGGAGATGCCGCCGTCATCTGGTGCAAGTTCGCTGTTTATCAATCGAAGTAGCGTCGTCTTGCCCACACCGTTTCGGCCGACGATGCCGACCTTGTGACCGGCTGGAATGGCAACCGTCGCGCCGTCAAAAATCAGCTTGCCTTCTATACGGAAGACGAGGTCGTTGATGTGCAGCATAACGGTCTGGCGCGGGGCTTTTTTAAAAGTTGGGGGATGTACCGGGAGCCTGTCGCTCAAAGGGCGTTCAAAGGACGATGCCAAAATGGTTTAGGATGCGGACCATGGCGAAATAGCCCGCTGCCGTCAAACTAATCGCTACTACCGACGAATGCCTTTGTAGGCTCAGGTGGGGTGGCATTGGCAAGTATCAGCCAGAAACAACTGGTCGAAGTGTTTCAAACAGCAGACGTTCTTGCACCCCAGCGTCCGAAATGGCGACATGGGCCTTGAACCAGTCGAGCACCATCGAGCATACCCGGGTTGGCGGAGCCTTGGCGAGCGCCTTGGGATCGGCGAACAATTGCAGGTCGGCTTGGCTCCAGCCGAGCTTGCCAAGTTCCCCTGCGAGCACGTCATAATCTTCTTTTTTCGGCCGCTCGTGGCTAGCGGGGGCGGTTTTGCCGGTATCTATGGCTTCGAAAATTGTCAGCGCTTGTGCTTCAAGCTTGGGCGCACTTTGCGGCTGATGGAACAACGCAATCGTTTGCGCGCTGGTCTCACCCTGGCTGATGAAACTGTAGCAGGCATCATCATTCTTCTCTGAGAGTGCCTGCAGATTTGCAAGAAACGCAGTGGCGATGGCCTTCAATTTCGCTGTGTCTGCTTGCAAAGCGTGGTCGGCATTGCGCCGACGCAGCGCAACCAGACCCGTGACCAGTGTCTTGGTGGCTTCCTCCGTCGGCGTTCCGCCGTTGCGCATGCTGGCGGTTTCGCTCAACTGCGCACCATACCAGTCGGGGTAGGTTCGCTTGATGAACTGCCACAAATCGCTTTTCTGATAGTAGGCGTCGATAACGGCCTTGCCATCGTCAGGTTGTGTTGCCGATGGCGTTGCGTTCGATATGGCGCCGTCTGGTTCGGTTGCAGAAGGTGGCGCGCTGGGTGGTTGCAGCATGGCAGTTTCGGGCGGGTCCGATCGCGGCGGGGCTAGCGTCACGGCCGGCGGTGGTGTCGCGTCGCTGAAGGTTGTCCCGGGAACCTGAATCCTTGCTGGTTGTTGCTGGTCACCAA
>JBKEAX010000279.1:0-2690 GCA_047972825.1 Hyphomicrobiaceae bacterium
CTTAGGGTCCGGACCCTAGATGTTTCAAATGGCAAATGCCGCAGCAATTCCACATCTCCCCGGGACTGAACAATTGACCACCCCTCGATGCAAAGAATGCTCGCCGATGTGCGTTCGGGAAGAAGCGATTGCATTGCCCTCTACAAGGGCAACCGGCTGACACGCTCGCTCCCCTGTCAAACGCGCCAACCCCGCGCAACCAGGGACAGTTTCGCGATGACAACCCTCATAAATTATACATTAATATCAATGGCTTAGTTGTTGGCTGGGGCGGGAGGACTCGAACCTCCGAATGGCGATACCAAAAACCGCTGCCTTACCACTTGGCTACGCCCCAATAGGCCGCGCTTAACCATTGAAGCCCAGCGCGGCGAGCCGCAACATAATCAAGCTACTGCAGCCGGGCAATCCCTGAACGCATTCGACCGCACAGTCTTTTGGGTAGCCCGCCCCTGCCATGCCAGCCCCACCGAATTTTCGCCGCTTATAATGCGCGTCCCTGCGCCAATCCGAGTTGCATCCACCAGCCAAACCGGGGGCATGAGGCATCCATTCAGCACACGAAGGTTTTGAAACGATGGCCATTCAAGACGGGTTGCGAGGGTGCAAAGGCCCGGCTATAAGGGCGCCTCGCCTGCGCCGCACGGTCACGAGCCGGTCCCGTCGCAAGCGTTCTTCCTTGACGCATTGCCTACGTGCCGGTTTTACGGCACTTTCGGCGTGGACTGGGGCAAACGCAGGTTCCCCTTTTCAAGCGTTGATATAACGGTCGGGCGGAGCGTAGCGCAGCCTGGTAGCGCACTTGCTTCGGGAGCAAGGGGTCGGGAGTTCGAATCTCCCCGCTCCGACCAAACTTTTCAATGGCTTATGGATTGCCATAATCCACACCGTCCAAGAAATGCCTCAAAAGACAAAGCGCACCATTTGGTTTGGCATCACGCCAAACCACCCATGAAGCCCTCAGTATCATGGTCGGCAATGATGGAGATGCGAACCGCCCCGCCGCACTGACGCTGCCGACATCTGAGCAGGGCTTCCACTTCATCCAGATAGATGCGCGCGTGCACATCATCGCGTGCAGCCAGGTCCGCAGCGGCTTCATAGCGTGTGTGGCCACAACGCCGGCACGTCACCTCAAGCCTGCAATCGCCGGCCAGGTCAGATAGTTGCAAATCCCGCTTCCAGTTCACCAGAAATCCTCCGCCCGTGGGATGCGCGTGTACGAAATCTTGCCGCCCGCATATCCACCTGGCGGTGGCTGCCACGGCCCGATCGAGACCACCGTCTCGCCATAGCGCGCGTTAAGTTGGTCCATCGCACTTGTCAGGGCTTCCCACCTGCGGCGTGACCTGTCGTCGTTGAGGAAAAGGTCAAGCTGACGCGAGCCCGCGTGCGTCAAGTCTCCAAGCGTCACACCCAGACGCACGACACGGCCACGGCGCGGCAGCGCCACTCGCGCCAGGCGCCACACCATATCCAACCCGGCGAGACAGGCTTGGTCGTCCTGCACTGATGGTAGTGTGAGATCACGGCCCCAGCGGATTGTTTTCAGATCAAGCCAGAGCCATAAGCGGCCAGCATAAAAGTTATGCCGCCGAAGGCGCCGTGCGGCCTTGACCAGAAGCAGGCGAGAACAGTCGTAGGCATCATCAAGTGAGCGGTGCGATGGCGGCAGGACGCGCCCATGGCCGAACATGCGCCGCTGGCCTGGCTGCGCTTGAACATCATACCCGTGCAGCGCGTACCAGAGACGTTCACCCGTCACGTTGCCCCATAGCTGGCGCAGTTGTTTGGGCTGCGTGTTCAAAAGCGCACGCACATCACAAATACCGGCGTGGAGCAGACGCCGTTCCATGCGAGCGCCAATGCCGGGAATGTCGGAAAACGACAGATTGTAGAGCGGCGTTGGCATATTGCCGGGATGCCAGACGGTGATGCCATCTGGCTTGTTGATCTTGCCGGCGATCTTTGCCAGTTGCCGGTTGGCAGCGAACCCGATTGAACATGTGATGTGATGGCCGACATGCTCCTTCAACCGGCCTTTGATCCTCTGACCAAGCGCTTCGGGGGCTTCCCTGTCCGCCCCCAACACACGACAGGTCAGTTCGTCGATGGATTTGATGGCATCGATTGGAATGATCGCTGAGATTTCGCTGAGCAGCGCGTTGTGCGCGCGCCGGTAGAGATCCGGCTTTTGCGGCACCAGCACGATGTCGGGGCACTTCGCCTGGGCTTCCAGCACCGGCATGACATTCTTGACGCCGAAGCCTTTTGCCTCCTTAGAGCAGGCTATAACGCAGGTGTGCACGGTGGAATTGAACGGGACTACACCAACCGGCCGACCACGCAAAGCCGGGTCGGCCTGCTGTTCGACAGAAGCAAAAAATCCATCAAAATCAAGATACAAGCGTTCAACGGTAGTCGGACGGCGCATGCCTCACCATTTGACTGGGATTGCCAGATTGTGAGAACATAAGCAGAACATTTGTAAATGTGCAATAGCGCAGATGGCGCCTAAATAGGGGAGGGCGTTGGACCGTCAGCGGACATGACTGCTCCCAAAATGCCTCTGCTATTGATTGCTTGCCGACGCCTGCGCCCCTAACTCCACCAACACGATCTCTGGCGGCACCCCGAAACGCACAGGTGCGATGGAGCATCCCAGCCCGCCCGAGACAATCAGATGCGCC
>JBKEAX010000301.1:0-3168 GCA_047972825.1 Hyphomicrobiaceae bacterium
GCTCAGGCGAGATCTGCTGGCATCGGGGCGATTAAACCAGGAGCGTATGCCGAAGCGCCCTGTCCTCATTGAACATCTGCAATCCCTGGAACTGGCGCAACGCGCTTATACCGAGCCCAACCGGCCAGGGGCGTATGTGTTCGGTCGCGATTTGAACCGTCGGGATTTCGACAGGTTGAAGTCTGGACAATCTTCAAATTTGTCGGGCCAACACAAGGCTGGCGGCTTGCGAAGCCAGTTCGTTGCTTCGCAATACGAACAATTCGACTGGCAGCCGATCTACTTCTGGCAGGTTCTTGACATCGCCGATCAGGCAGCGGTGAAGGGCTCATGTGAGCGTGATGCCAATGGCAAAGTCCGCCAGTTGGATGCAAGCGCCTGGCGAGGCTTTCATGCTGTTACCTACGTTAACCATCGGTCGCGGCGCATTGTTGTGGCGATCGCGGGGACGGATTTTTTGAGCGTGGATGATTGGAAAAATGATGCCAAGGCATTGATTGGCGTTGCCGCTCCTTATTTTGAGGCAGCGTGCGCCTACATGCAGCACATAATTGAAGCGCATTCAGGGGAGCTGAAAAATTACCGCTTTGAGTGCGCAGGCCATAGTCTGGGTGGCGGTGCGTGTAGTGTTGCGGCCAACCGGCTGGGCCGTCGCGGCGTCACGCTCAATCCCATTGGAACGAGCTCCATTTCACGTGGCAGAGTGGTGGGCAAGATCAAGGTCACGGGCGCACGCGCCGATAGCGGTGTTTTCAACTATGTAGATCCCGATGATCCTGCCCATGCCGTCTACAAGGCGGCGAGCCGCGAGACTAGTGGTGCGGTCTATTGGATCAAGCCACCTCCGAAAGACAAGGCCCCCAGCACGTGGGAACGCGTCAAGGAGCTTGTGAAGCCACGCAAGAATATATTTGAGCGCGCCTGGGCTAGCTATCAGGCGCACAGCGCCAACGTCTCGCTAGACAGGCTGGTCGCCTACGAGCATCTGTCTCGTATCAAGTAGGCCGTGCTGGGTGCGTGCGGGTGCAGTTTCGGCCATTTTCTTGCGTTTAATTCAAAACAGACTCAATAAGCCGCTTGGCGTCAGGTGAATCCCATTCCGCCGGTCCCATCAGTCGACCGATCTCTTTGCCTTCCGCGTCCACCAGCAAGGTCGCCGGCATGCCAATGGCTTTCACCTTGGTGGCGGCGCGCGCGGTTGGATCAGCATAGAATTTCAAGGATTTGACGCCAATACTGGTCATGAACTCCTTGGCCTTGTCGATACCGTTTTTATCAACGCTGACGGCAACCACCTCGAATTTGTCCGAGCCCAGCTCCTGCTGCAGTTTATCGAGGGCGGGCATTTCCTCGCGGCACGGTCCGCACCATGTCGCCCATAGGTTGAGCAGCACGACCTTTCCTTTGAAGGCTTCGATTGTCGTGGTCTGCTGGGTTTCATCAAAAAACGGGAATGCGGGCACTGGTTCGGGTTCAGTCTCGTAGACGAAGGCGGCAACTTTGCCCTTGTTGAGTCGCGCGCTGCTGGTGGAGGAGGAGGCAGGCGAGGCGGTTTTTCCTGCGCTGGTTGTGGTTTTACCACCTGAAGCGTTGTCAGTCCCATATCCACTGACGTATACCGCCGCGAAGAGGGCGCCCGCGGCCAGAATGACGACGACTGGCAGTGTTCCGCGCATAATCAACCTTTCGTTCGTTCTTTCGTATTTCACCCGCAGCAGCCGACCGCAGGGAGCCATAGCCCGTGACCAACAAATCAGCCAACAAAATGTGGGGTGGCCGCTTCGAGATGTCACCCGATGAGCTGATGGTGCGAATAAATGCCTCGATCGGCTTCGACAAGGCGTTAGCACCACAGGATATTCGCGGCTCAAAGGCGCATGCGGCCATGCTGGCGGAAACCGGCATTATTTCCAAATCAGATGCCCGTGAGATCGCAAAAGGGCTGGACCAGGTCGCGCAGGAAATCTCAGCAGGAAAATTCAAGTTTTCCGAGGCGTTGGAAGATATCCATATGAATGTGGAGGCGCGGCTGACCGAACTGATTGGTCCGACTGCGGGGCGGTTGCATACGGCCCGTTCGCGGAACGATCAGGTTGCGTTGGATTTCCGCATGTATGTGCGTGATGCCGCCGATGCGTTTGATGAGGCGCTTGGAGAACTTCAGAAGGCGCTGGCTGAAAAGGCGCTGGAGTACGCGGGCGTCATCATGCCGGGTTTTACCCATCTGCAGCCTGCCCAGCCGGTTACATTCGGGCATCACCTGCTGGCTTATGTGGAGATGTTTGGTCGTGACCGGGCGCGCTTTTCCGACGCCAGGAAGAGGATGAATGAGTGTCCGCTAGGTGCCGCAGCGCTCGCGGGCACGTCGTTTCCCATCGACCGGACCATGACGGCGGAGGCGCTAGGCTTCGACCGCCCGACGTCCAACTCGCTTGACAGTGTTGCTGACCGGGACTTCGCGTTGGAGGTGCTTGCCGCCGCCACGATTTCGGCCACGCATCTTTCGCGGCTTTCCGAGGAAATCGTTATTTGGATGACACCGCAGTTCGGCTTCGTGAAGCTCTCGGACAAGTGGACGACGGGCTCTTCCATCATGCCGCAGAAGAGGAACCCCGATGCGGCTGAGCTGTGCCGGGCCAAGGTGGCCCGCATATCTGCGGCTTTCCAGGGGCTGACGATGGTTATGAAGGGGCTGCCGCTGACCTATTCCAAGGATATGCAGGAAGACAAGGAAACCACATTTGACGCCTTGGAGAATTACTCTGTCGCGGTGGCTGCAATGACCGGCATGGTGTCTGACCTGGAACCGGTGCCGGAGCGGATGAGGGCTGCTGCCGGCAGTGGCTATTCAACCGCGACGGATTTGGCTGACTGGCTGGTCAGGACATTGAAAATGCCCTTCCGCGAGGCGCACCACGTTACTGGTTCGATCGTCAAGGAGGCCGAAAAACGGGGAGTTGATCTTCCTGACGTGCCACTTGAAACGATGCAGGCGGTGGAAAAGCGTATTACAAATGACGTTTTTTCGGTCCTTTCGGTTGAGAATTCAGTCAAAAGCCGCAAAAGCCATGGTGGAACCGCGCCACAGAACGTCACCAAAATGGCCAAGTCCTGGTTGAGACGCTTGGAAAAGAGGCGTGCATCGGGCTAGAAACTCTACTGTGGCCT